>JAYTHS010000483.1:0-2962 GCA_043732345.1 Frankiales bacterium
CCTGTCGATGGGCGGTGGTCTGCAGGAGCAGCGCCTGAAGGTGGTGGCGAACACCGCGTCCGCGCACAACGTCATCGTGTGCACCCTCTGCTCGTGCTACCCGATCGCGCTGCTCGGCCCGTCGCCGAGCTGGTACAAGAGCGAGGGCTACCGGTCCCGGGTGGTACGCGACCCGAGGGGCGTCCTGCACGAGTTCGGCTACGACGTACCGTCGGACGTCCAGATCACCGTGTGGGATGCGAGCGCGGAGTCGCGGCACATGGTGCTGCCGCGGCGCCCGGTGGGCACCGACGCCCTCTCCGAGGCCGAGCTCGCGGGACTGGTGACACGCAACGGCCTGATCGGCGTGGCGGCCGTCTGATGTGGCCGGCGTCCTCTTGCGGCTCGAGCCGCACGACGCTGTCGACGCGAGAGACGGTGGCCTCGACGAGCTCGGCGGTCGTTCCGAGGCCGCCTCCCCGCAGCGCGATCGTCTGTCGGGCGGCTGTGTGAACCGGGTGTGCCACCGGAGGTAGTGGCCTATCCGATCAAAGCGTCTTGCAGCGTCGTCTGGCGGGCGGCTGCATCGCGGAGGCTCCGCAGCGCTGGTCCCGGGTCGCCGTGGTTACCGGCGGTTGGGGCCGACGTGTGTCACGGGGTTTCAGCGCAGGTTGGGCGCGGGTGTCTGGTCGTCGTCGTAGTGACGACGAGGAGTGTCGCAGCGGTGACGCCGATGCCGACGAGGGCGGCGGTGGTGTAGCCGGCGGGTCGGGGAAATGCCTGCCCCGCGGTGGTGGAGGCAGCGAGGATGAGACCGCCGAGGGCGCTGCCGATGGAGAATCCGACGCTGCGAACGACCTGGTTGACACCCATGGCGCTCGCGGTCTCCCCGGTGGGGGTGGCATCGAGGATCACGGCGGGCATCACGGCGGAGAACACCCCGACACCGGCGCCGAGGATGCCCATGACGATGACCGCCCCGGCGAGGTGGCCGCGGATGACGATGAAGGCCGCGAACGCCACGATCAGGACGCCCGTCGCGGCGGTGAGAACCTGTTGGGCGGTGAGTCGGCGGCGCAGCGCGGGCACGAGTCGGCCGGCGACGAAGCCGAGGATCGAGAATGGGACGAGGACGAGCCCGGCCTGGAACGTCGTCAACTCGAAGCCGTAGCCGGCGGTCCCCGGGGTCTGCACGTACCGGGTGACGAGGCTGAGCAGCAGGTACATGCCCACTCCTCCGGTGAGCATCGCGAGGTTCGCCGCGGCCACACCGGGGTCGCGGAGCAACCGGACCTCGACCAGCGGTGTGGGACTGCGTAGCTCGACGAAGGTCCAGCCCAGGAGCAGCAGGGCGGAGGCGGCCAGCCCGCCCACGGCCGCCGGCAGGTGGTGGGTCCAGAGGTCGGTCTGGCTGACCACGGCGAGGAGCACGAGCAGGGTCGCGGTGAGCAGCACCGCCCCGGGCAGGTCGAGAGGGGTCGCCTCGCGGGACGGGGCGGGTGGAATGACCACGACGGCGACCGCGAGGGCCGTGACGGTGAGCGCCAGGCCCAGCCCGTAGGCGGCGCGGACCCCGGCAAGGTCGGTGAGCAACCCCGACACCGGGTACCCGATCCCGATGCCGGCGGTGGAGGCCACCGAGAGCACTGCGATGGTGCGGGTGGCCCGCTCCGGCGGCAGGTGGTCCCGCGCGGTGGCCATCATCAGCGCCGTCAGCCCCAGGCCGGCGCCCTGCGCGGCGCGGCCGACGAGCAGGGCCGCGAACGGCAAGGGCAGCACCGTCAGCGCGCCCCCGGCGACGACCGCCGCGAGGGTGGCGACGACGACCCCGCGCCGGCGGGGACCGGCCCCGAGACGTCCCAGCACGGGGGTGGTGACGGCCCCGGTCAGCAGCGACACCGTCAGCGTCCACTGTGCCGCGACGAGGGAGACCCCGTACTCGGAGGCGACCGCGGTGATCAGCGGGGCGCCGAGGCTGCCGACGACGGCGACGACGAGCGCGACGAGGACGACCGCGGCGCCCAGCGGGCCGGAGTCGTGCCGGGCCCGAGCACCGGTGCGGGTGCTGGTCACCGGTTCGTTTGCGTCGTGACGTGGGCGAACAGGCCGGGTTGGATCCGGGTCCGCACCTGGTGCGCCCAGTCGAGGTCCACGTCGGTGAGGTCCAGGGCGGCGCTGACGTTGAGCAGCATTCCGAACGCCAGGAACGTCTTCACGGTCACCGGGTCGAGCCCCGCGGTCTGCGCGACAGCCGTCCACAACCGCCCGAAGCTGACCCGGACCGCGTCCCGCACCTGGGGGTCGTCTGCGGCGGCCATGCCGTGCAGCTGCAGTAGCAACGTGGTCCGGTCGGTCAGCATCGCGTCGTACTCCGCGCCCATCGCGGCCAGCGCTTCGATCCCGTGCAGCCCCCCGGCCGCGGCCAGCATCGCCACACTCATCCGCTCGAACGCCGCCGCGACGACCTCCACGAACAGGTCACGCTTCGTGCCGAAGATCCGGAACACGTAGGCGTGACTGATCCCCGCCCGCCGGGCGATCGTCTCCGACGACGTCCCGTGCAGCCCCGTCGCAGCGAACTCCTCCGCGGCCACCGCCAGCACCTGCTCGCGCCGCTCCGACCCCGACATCCGCAATCCCGTCACCATGAACACAGGTTACAAGTTACTTACTACTCACTTCAAGGGTTGCAAGCCAGCGCTGATCTAGGCGGCTTGTGCCACGGGCGGGGTATTCCGTCGGTCAGGTTCCGGGGATGTTTCGGCGGGGAGCTGCGCGGTCACCGTTTTGCGGGTGTGCTGCCGAATAGGGGTGCGCGGGGAAACGTCGCTCCTGCCGCGATCCGAGCGCGGGCGAGCCAGACCATCTGCTGCTGTTCCGATAAACGATCGGCGATCGGCGATCGGTACGCGGCGCTCTACAGCGGCTGGAGCTGGGCGGCGTTGTCGTCAGGGGGCGCTGGAGAGTCATCGGGAACGAGGAC
>JAYTHS010000484.1:0-9733 GCA_043732345.1 Frankiales bacterium
ACCGTCGTCCCGCGGCCGAGGACGGTGTCGCCGGTGAGCACGGCGTCGGGCAGCACGAAGCTCAGCGAGTCGGACGTGTGCCCGGGGGTCGCCAGCACCCGCAGCTCTAGCCCCGCGGCGGTGACGACGTCGCCCTGCCCGAGCCCCTCGTCACCCAGCCTGTGGGCTGGGTCCAAGGCGCGCACGCCGGCTCCGGTCAGCTCGGCCAGCCGGGCAGCACCATCGCTGTGGTCGGCGTGGCCGTGGGTCAGCAGGATGGCGACGACCCGACCGGCTGCGGCGACCGCTCGCAGGTGCCCCTCGTGCAGCGGGCCCGGGTCGACGACGACGCAGGCCTCGTGGTCGGGGGCCCGCAGCACCCAGGTGTTGGTGCCCTCAAGCGTCATCGGCCCAGGGTTGGGGGCGAGCTGCACCGCGGCGGTCGCGGTGACCTGCCTCACGAGCGCTCGAACGCGACGGTCCCGTCGTCGCGCACCACGAACCTCGGTGCAACAGGGACGACGGTCCGCTCCACGGCCAGCGCGCTCGCGACGTCCGAGAAGCCGGCCAGGTCGGTGAGCGCCTCGTGGGTCGGCGGCATCAGGGTCAACCCCCGGTCGAGGGCGTCCTGCGGGCGCACCCACAGCCGTGCGTCGGCCTCGCCACCCACGTCGCGGCAGACCTGACCGGCGGGCAGCTGGGCCAGGAAGAACCGGGTGTCGAACCGCTTGGGCTCGACCTCGGGGGTGATCCAGTGGGCGAAGGGCCGCAGCAGGTCGGCCCGCAGCACCAGCCCGCGGCGGGCGAGCAGCTGCGACAGCGACTGCTCGCGGGCCTCCAGGGCGGTCCGCTCGGCCTCCCACTCGTCGCTGCTCACGTCGGCCAGCAGCTCGGTCGGCGACGGGCCGGCGAGCAGCACACCGCATTCCTCGAAGGTCTCGCGCACGGCGGCGCAGACCAGCGAGCGGGCCAGCGGCTCGTCGGCGCGAAACCACTGCGCCCACTGCGACGCGGACGGACCGGCCCAGGCGACGTCGGCGTCCGCGTCCTCGGGGTCGACCGACCCGCCCGGGAAGACGTGCATCCCCCCGGCGAAGGCCATGGCCCGTACCCGCCGCAGCAGGTAGGCCTCCGGACCCGCGGGCGCCTCGCGCAGCAGCACCACGGTGGAGGCGTGACGGGGCGCCGCCGGCACCCTGTCCCCCGCGTGGAAGGCCCGGGTCAGCGCCTCGAGGTCCTCAGGGATGCCCCCGACCCGCTCGGTCATGGTCGCTCGGTCATGGTGCCGGTCTCACCTCGACGACGAGCTCCACCTCGACGGGGGCGTCCAGGGGCAGGGCCGCGACCCCGACGGCGGAGCGGGCGTGCACGCCGGCCTCACCGAAGACCTCGCCGAGCAGCTCGGAGGCCCCGTTGACGACGCCGGGCTGCCCGGTGAAGCCGGGGGCGCTGGCGACGAAGCCGACGACCTTGACCACGCGCACGACGCTGTCGAGCCCGACGAGCGCGTCGACGGCCGCCAGCGCGTTCAGGGCACAGGTGCGAGCGAGGTTCTTGGCCTGCTCGGCGCTCACCGGGCCGCCGACCAGGCCGGTCTGCGCCATCACCCCGCCGGCCATGGGCAGCTGCCCGCTGGTGAAGACCAGGTCACCCGTACGCACGGCAGGCACGTAGGCCGCCACCGGCGGGACGACAGGCGGCAGCTCCAGGCCGAGCTCGGCCAGCCGCGCGAGCGGGCCCGTCACGCCTTCCTGCGCTTGAAGTAGGCCACCAGCTGGTCGCCGCCACCGGGCCCGGGGACGACCTGGACCAGCTCCCAGCCTTCCAGGCCGAAGTTGTCCAGGATCTGCTTGGTGGCGTGGATGAGCAGCGGCGCCGTGAGGTACTCCCAGGTGTCCATGTCTCGGACCCTAACCCGGGCCGTCGGGCGCCAGCCCAGGCCGGACGGCGCGCCGCCCTACGCTTGCCGACATGCCCGACTTCCCCGACGTACGGCTGCACGTCGTCTCCGGCAAGGGCGGGACCGGCAAAACGACGGTCGCGGCCGCCCTGGCGCTGGCCCTGGCCACCGGCGGCAAGCGGGTGCTGCTCGCCGAGGTCGAGGGGCGGCAGCAGATCGCCCAGCTCTTCGACACCCCGCCGTTGCCGTACGAGGAGCGCAGCATCGCCCTGGCCCCGGGCGGCGGTGAGGTCTTCGCGCTCGCCATCGACCCCGAGCAGGCGCTGCTGGACTACCTGCACATGTTCTACAAGCTCTCGCCGACGGGTATCCCGGCGCGCACGCTGCGCCGGATCGGCGCCATCGACTTCGCGACGACGATCGCGCCGGGGCTGCGCGACGTGCTGCTGACCGGCAAGGTCAAGGAGGCCGTCGTCCGCCAGCCCAAGGACGGCAGGACGTACGACGCGGTCGTCCTCGACGCGCCGCCCACGGGCCGGATCGCCCGCTTCCTCAACATCTCCCACGAGATCGGTGGGCTGGCCAAGGTCGGTCCGCTGAAGAACCAGTCCGACGGCGTCATGGCGGTGCTGCGCTCGCCGCAGACCGCGGTCCATCTCGTCACGCTGCTCGAGGAGATGCCGGTCCAGGAGACCGTCGACGGCGTCGCCGAGCTCGAGTCCATCGACCTGCCCGTCGGTGGGGTCGTGGTCAACATGGTCCGTACGCCGGCCCTCGCCCCGGCCGACCTGCTAGCGGCCGAGACCGGTGGGCTCGACCTGGCCGCCCTGACCGCCGGGCTCGAGGCCGCCGGCGTCCGCCCGTCAGCGACGCTGGTCCGGGCGCTCGCCACCGAGGCGGGGGACCACGCCGCCCGGGTGCAGCTCGAGGAGCGGGGCCGCGATGCGCTCGCCGGGCTCGGCAAGCCGTCCTACGAGCTGCCGCTGCTCGCGGACGCCATCGACCTCGGGGGGCTCTACGAGCTGGCCCGCCTGCTCACCGACCAGGGGATGGCATGAGCGACCGGCTCGACATCGACCACGTGCTGGACACCGCCAAGATCGTCGTCTGCTGCGGCTCCGGCGGGGTCGGCAAGACCACCACGGCCGCCGCCCTGGCCCTGCGGGCGGCTGAGCGCGGGCGGCGTACGGTCGTGCTGACCATCGACCCGGCGCGCCGGCTCGCACAGGCCATGGGGCTCACCGAGCTCGACAACACCCCGCGCGCGGTGGCCGGGGTCGACGGGCAGCTCGACGCGATGATGCTGGACATGAAGCGGACGTTCGACGACATCGTCGTCGCGCACGCCGAGCCCGCCAAGGCCGCCGCGATTCTCGCGAACCCCTTCTACGTCGCGCTGTCGAGCTCCTTCGCCGGGACGCAGGAATACATGGCGATGGAGAAGCTGGGGCAGCTCAAGGCCTCCGGCGAGTACGACCTCGTCGTGGTCGACACGCCCCCGACCCGATCGGCGCTGGACTTCCTCGACGCCCCGGAGCGGCTCACGACGTTCCTGGACGGCCGGCTCGTGAAGATCCTGCTGGCTCCGGCCAAGGCGGGCGGCAAGGCCTACCTGAAGGTCGTCACGGTGGGCTTCAACGTCTTCACCAGTGCCATCAACCGGATCATCGGCGCCTCGGTGCTGCAGGACGTGTCGCAGTTCGTCGCGGCGCTGGAGACGATGTTCGGCGGGTTCCGGGAGCGGGCCCAGGCGACGTACGACCTGCTCAAGGCCGACGGAACGATGTTCGTCGTCGTGGCCACCCCCGAGCGCGACGCGCTGCGCGAGGCCGCCTACTTCGTGGAGCGGCTCGCCTCGGAGCAGATGCCGCTGGCCGGCCTGGTCGTCAACCGGGTGCACCGGTCCAGCGCGCAGGGGCTCACTGCCGAGCGGTCACTTGCCGCCGCCGAGGGGCTCGACCCCACCTCGCTGACGGCCGGGGTGCTGCGGCTGCACGCCGACCGGCTGGCCCTGTCGGCCCGCGAGGCGCGGCTGCAGGAGCGCTTCACCAGCGCCCACCCGACGGTCGCGGTCGTCGAGGTTGCTGCCCAGCCGGGCGACGTCCACGACTTGGACGGCCTGCGCGCGGTCGGGGCGGAGCTTGCCTGCACCTGAGGCCCGCGTGGGCTCAGCTGGCCTGACGGCGCGCCGTGTCGAACAGCAGCTTCCAGGACGTGACGTCGGGCCGCCGACGCAGCAGCGCCCGGCGCTCGCGCTCGGTCATCCCGCCCCAGACACCGAACTCCACCCGGTTGTCCAGCGCGTCGGACAGGCACTCGGTGCGCACGGGGCAGCCTGCGCAGACGACCTTGGCCAGGTTCTGGGCGGCACCGGTGACGAACAGCTCGTCTGGGTCGGCCTTTCCGCACGCGGCAGCGGAGGTCCAGTCGGTCGTGGTGTCACGGGGGGTTACTGCGGCCATCGCCGTTCCTGTCCACGTCGGGCTGCCCGGAGGGCGGGAGGTCCACGAACGCTAGGAACCCTTTCGTCCTGGCACCAGGACCCAAACGGCCCATCTCGGCTAGTCCGATCTCGCCATGTCAGTCCATGTCCGGACAGACAGGGATACCTTCCGCCAGCGCCCCCACAGCGCCCCCACAGCGCCCCCTGCGACGTAGGCTCAGCCGTGTGGCGGCACCTGGACAGACCCGGTCGACGCCGGTGATCGCCCGGTTGGCCCTTGCCCTCGTGCTCAGCGTGCTGGCGGGGGTCGTCCTTGCCGGCCTGGCCCTGCCGCTGGTCGGCGGCGCCGGCCTGGTCGCCAAGAAGGGAGCCGACGACTTCCTCGCCCTGCCCTCGACGGTCGCGCGGAACCCGCTCGCCCAGGCCAGCACCGTCCTGGACAAGGACGGCCACGTGCTGGCCCGGTTGTTCACCGAGAACCGGGTCACGGTGACTCTCGCGCAGATCCCGCTGGCAGCCCAGCAGGCCCAGCTCGCGATCGAGGACAACCGCTTCTACGAGCACAACGGCATCGACGTGAAGGGCACGCTCCGGGCGCTGGTCCACAACAGCAGCTCGGGCAGCGTCCAGCAGGGCGGCTCGACGCTGACCCAGCAGTACGTCAAGAACCTGCTCATCGAGGATGCCCGCTCGGACCCGGCAGCGCAGAAGGCCGCCGCGCAGCGATCCATCAGGCGCAAGCTGCAGGAGGCCCGCTACGCGCTGGAGCTGGAGAAGTCGATCGGGAAGGCCAAGATCCTCGAGGGCTACTTCAACATCGCCTACTACGGCAACGGCGTGTACGGCATCGGGACCGCGGCGGGCCACTACTTCGGGGTACCGGTCACCCAGCTGACCCTGCCGCAGGCCGCCCTGCTGGCCGGCCTGGTCCAGAACCCGCGCGGCTTCGACCCGACGGCGCACCCGCGGGCGGCCGTCACCCGCCGCAACCTGGTGCTGGACCGGATGGCCGAGCTCGGGAAGATCACCCCCGCCGTACGGGACCGGGCCAAGGCCGCGCCCCTGCGGCTGCGCGTGCGCACCGTCGCCAGCGGCTGCGAGGCGCCGGGGGTCACGGCACCGTTCTTCTGCGACTACGTGCGCCGTTACCTCGAGGACGGGCCGGTCGGGGCGGTGCTGGGTGCGACCCGGCAGGAGCGGCAGCAGCGACTGCTGTCCGGGGGCCTCACCATCCGCACCACGCTGGACCTCGGGGTGCAGATGGCCGCCCAGCGAGCCGTTGACGACAAGGTCCCGGCCACCGACCCGTCGCACCTGTTCGCCGTGTCCGACGTGGTCGAGCCCGGGACCGGCGCCGTCCGGGCCATGGCGGTCGACCGGCCGTACGGGATCGGCAAGGGCCAGACCACGGTCAATTTCGCGATCGGCGGCAGCGCCGGCTTCCAGGGCGGGTCGACCTTCAAGGCCTTCGTGCTGGCCCGCGCCCTGCAGATGGGCATCGACCCGCACCTGACGCTGAACTCCCCCGCGACGTACTGCCCCAAGGCGTTCGTCTACCAGCTCCGCGACGGGAGCTGTCCCGGCAATGCCGGGGACTCCGAGGCGGGCACCTTCGACATGGTCAAGGCGACCTGGGAGTCGGTGAACACCTACTACCTCCAGCTCGAGGAGCGGACCGGCCTGATCACACCGCCCGGGCTCGCCGAGGCCCTCGGCGTCCGACAGGTGGACGGAACGTTCAGCGGTGCGCCCCTGCAGCGGGGCCTGCCCGCCTTCGTCCTGGGCGCCGCGGCGGAGGTCAGCCCGCTGGCCATGGCCGGGGCCTACGCGACCTTCGCCGCTCGTGGGCTGTACTGCCCGCCCACCCCCGTCGTGAGCATCACCGACAGCCGCGGCAGGTCCTTGGACCTGTCCAGCCCCCCCTGCACGCAGGCCCTGGAGAAGGACGTCGCCGACACGGTCACCGGCATCCTGCGGGGGGTCATCGACGGGCCCGTGGCCAACCGCACCGGGGCCACCGCCAGCATCGGCCGGCCCGCCGCCGGCAAGACCGGGACGACGGACGAGTCGAAAGCCGCCTGGTTCATCGGTTACACCCCGCAGCTCGCCACCGCCGTCTGGATCGGCAAGGCCAACCCGACGCCCCTGCTCAAGGTCGTCGTCAACGGCAGCTACTACGGGCAGGTCTACGGCGGTTCGATCCCCGGCGCGATCTGGCGCAGCACCATGCAGGGAGCGCTGGAGGGGGTGGCCGTCGAGCCCTTCCCGACCCCGCAGCTGTTCAGCACTGTCGGCATTCGTCCGAGCGCCTCCCCGGTGCCAGGCACGCCCGTGCCCGACGTCAGCGGCCAGCCGGTCACGGTGGCGGCGGACTATCTGCGCGGCACAGGCTTTGCGGTCATCATCGGTGCCGTCGTCAACGCCGGCCCCGTCCCGGCCGGGTCGGTGGCCCGGACCGTCCCGGCAGCCGGCGCCTCTGTCCCCGTCGGGTCGACCGTGACCCTGATTCCCTCGAACGGGCTCGCCCCGCTGCCCAGCCCACCCCCCTCCCCTGTCGCCTCACCCACCGTCGGCCCCCCGCCTGCACCCGGCCCTACGAAGAGCCCAAAGCCCGGGTCGAGCAAACGGCGCTGACGCCCGATCAGGCTGTCGCCAGGGCGGCGCGCACAGCAGCAGCGACCCGCCCGCCTTCGGCCCGACCCGAGACCCGGGGCCCCACGGCCTTCATGACGACCCCCATGCCCTGCGGGCCAGACGCGCCGGTCTCCGCCACGGCGGCGGCCACCAGCGCGGCGAGCTCGGCGTCATCGAGCTGCACCGGCAGGTAGCCGGTCAGGACGCCCTCCTCGGCGAGCTCGCGGTCCGCGCGGTCGATCGCCCCACCCGTCCGGAACGCCTCGGCCGCCTCCCGGCGCTTCTTCGCCTCGCGGGCGACGACCTTGAGCTCTTCGTCGGCGGACAGCTCGCGGGCCGTCGTACCGGCGACCTCCTCGATGGTGATCGCCGTCAGCACCATGCGCAGGGTGGCCCGCGTCAGCTCGTCCTGGGCCTTCATGGCGGTGGTGAGGTCGGCGTGCAGGCGGTCCTTCAGAGCTCCCATGCCGACGAACGGTAGCCGGGTGGGCAGGTCGGCTAGAGTCGTATCGCACACCTCGGGGTGTGGCGCAGCTTGGTAGCGCGCGTCGTTCGGGACGACGAGGCCGCAGGTTCAAATCCTGTCACCCCGACAGCTGGCACGTCGGCAGCGCACGAGCGCCGCCCCCGATCGGGGTGGCCCTCGTGCGCTTCTCAGAGGCGACTGCTCGTAGGCTCGGAGGGTGACGATCCCCACCTGGGAAGCCCGCTTCCGCGCCCCCCGTGTCTCCCTTCCCGACTGGGCGCAGGACGCGCCCCACCGCTGCCTGTATGTCGGGAACCCCGGTGGCACCTACGAGCTGTTCGCGTGGGACCGCTCGACCGGGTCAGTGCGCCAGGTGACGTCGCGTCCGGACGGCACCAGCGACGGGCTGCTCTCTGCCGACGGTGAGTGGGTGTGGTGGTTCGCCGACGACGGTGGCGACGAGCACGGCCACTGGCTCCGGCAGCCCTTCGTTGGTGGCCCAGACACCCCGGCCGCTCCGGGGGTCCCCGACGGCTACAGCGCCGGGTGTGAGGTCGGGCTCTCACTTGCGGTGGTCGGGACCTCCACGGACGACGGCACGACCGTGCACGTCGTTCGCCCCTCGGGGACCTCGCTGCTTTACTCCAGCACGCACGACGCCGACGTCGCGGACCTGTCGCGGGACGAGTGCCTGGTGCTGCTCGAGCACTCCGAGCACGGCGACTCCCGGCACCGCGCGCTGCGGGTGATGACGGTCGACGGCGAGGTCGTCGGCGACCTGTGGGACGGCGAGGGGCTCGGGCTTTCGGGCGTCGGCTTCTCCCCCGTCGACGGGCGGGTCCTGGCCCTGCACGAGCAGAGCGGTCGGCCGGCCCCGCTGCTGTGGGACCCGCGCACGGGGACGGTCGAGCGGCTCGAGGTCGCGCTGGACGGGGACCTGTCCGCCGACTGGTACTCCGACGGGAGCGCCCTGCTCGTCATCGCCGAGGCCCGGGCGCGGGCGACCCTGCACCGGGTGGAGCTGGACGGTGCGGTGACCGACCTGGAGACACCCGACGGCAGCGTCGTCGACGCCACCTCGCGCCCGGACGGGACCGTGGAGTTCCGCTGGTCCAGCGCCGCGTCGCCGCCCGTCGTCCGCTCGACCGACGGGTCGGTCGTGCTGGCTCCCCCCGGTGACCCTGCCCCCGACTCGGTCCCGATCTCGGACGTCTTCGTCGACGGGCCAGGTGGTCCGGTGCACGCGCTGGTCACCCGGCCCGCGGGTTCCAGCGGGCCGCTGCCGACGGTGTTCCTCATCCACGGGGGCCCGACGGCCAGCGACGACGACTCCTACGCCGCGGACCGGGCGGCGTATGTCGACCTCGGTTGCGCGGTCGTACAGGTCAACTACCGCGGCTCCACCGGGTACGGCGCGGCCTGGCGAGACGCCCTGGAGGGCAGGCCGGGGCTCACCGAGCTCGAGGACCTCGCCGCCGTACGGGAGTGGGCGGTGTCGTCGGGGCTGGCCTCCACCTGCGTGCTCACCGGCGGATCATGGGGCGGTTACCTGACGCTGCTCGGGCTCGGGACGCAGCCCAGCCTCTGGTCGCTCGGGGTCGCGGCGGTGCCGGTGGCCGACTACGTCGCGGCGTACGAGGACGAGATGGAACCCCTGCGGGCCTTCGACCGCTCGCTGTTCGGGGGCTCACCGTCCGAGGTGCCCGAGGTCTACGAGCGCTGCTCGCCGCTGACGTACGTCGATGCCGTGTGCGTCCCCGTCCTGGTGTTGGCCGGGGCGAACGACCCGCGCTGCCCCATCCGACAGATCGACAACTGGCTGACGGCAGCGGCCGGGCTCGGCAAGCAGGTCGAGGTCTACCGCTTCGACGCCGGGCACGGGTCGCTCGTCGTTGACGAGCGGGTGCGGCAGATGCGGGTCGAGCTCGAGTTCGTCGCCACGCACCTGGGCCTGACCGGTCCCGCCTGACGCCTGATCCCCCTTCCTGCGACAGGTCGTCCGAGGTCCGGCTACGACGGGGCCTGGGTGGAGCGGGACAGCGTCTCGCGGGGCCCGGCGCCTCGCGGGGCCCGGCGTCTCGCGGAGTTTGGCGCCCCGCGGGGCCCGGCGTCTCGCGGGGCATGGCGCCCAGTGGTCTGACCGCTTCCAGTGCCTCAGGGGTCAGGCACCTGCCGGGCACATCGCGCCTCCCGAGGGCGGGTGGCCGCCCTACCGACAGCACTGTCCAGACGACATGCGCCATCTGAGAACTGTTACCTGCGGGGCCCGAAGTTCTGTCCACACGTCCTTCTCGTCGGTGGGAACTGTCGG
>JAYTHS010000485.1:0-25718 GCA_043732345.1 Frankiales bacterium
GCCGACAGCACCACAGGTTCCGGCAGCAGCCAGCTGCACCAGCAGGAGGGCCACGGGGTCGTCAGGTAGCAAACGTCCCAGGCGGCATGGTGGTGGTGACCGCCAGCAACCGCGGCACGCCTGCCCCGGCGAGCACCTCGAGGCCGGCTGGCTCACGGACGTGCGACGCCCGGCCTGGCGCGTCCACGTGCAGCTTCACGGCGACGGAGGGGACGTCGGCACCGGTCACCGAGCAACGCACCACCAACGCCCTCGGCCCACCGTCGAGCTGCGCAGGTCGCTCGGCTGCACACCGGGCCACCTCCCGGCCAAGGCCGCCTCACCGGTCGGCACCGCGTCGAGCAGATCGAGCACGTCAGGAGTCGGGCTGGCCCACCGCGGCACTCGCCCGTTCGCCGACTGCTTGACCGGTGGCAGCGGCGCGTCGTCCTTCATGATCACCCACTTCGTCGAACCACAGGCTCGTGCCGCGGGCGTACCTTCGAGGGTGAACACACGATTAGTCGACGACGGGCTCGGCCTGCCGCTCGAACTGCGTCCGGTAGAGCTCGGCAAACAGGCCACCGGCAGCCAGCAGCTCGGCGAAGCGGCCGTGCTCAACGACTCGGCCGTCCTCGATGACGAGGATCTGGTCGGCGTCACGGACGGTCGACAACCGGTGGGCGATGACCAGCGACGTCCGACCGGCCAGAGCGGTCGCGAGGGCCCGCTGCACGGCGGCCTCGGACTCGCTGTCCAGGTGGGCGGTGGCTTCGTCGAGCACGACGACACCGGGCGCCTTTAGCAGCAGCCGGGCGATGGCCATGCGCTGTTTCTCGCCGCCAGACAGGCGGTAGCCGCGGTCGCCGACGACGGTGTCGAGCCCGTCGGGCAACGAGTGCACGAGCGGCCCCACCTGCGCCTGCTCGATAGCGGCCCAGAGGTCCTCATCGTTGGCGGAAGGCCTGGCGTACAGCAGGTTGGCGCGGATCGTGTCGTGGAACATGTGCGCGTCCTGAGTGACCACCCCAACAGCGTCGCGCAGTGACTGCAGCGTGACGTCTCGGACGTCGAGCCCGTCGACGCGCACGGCACCACCGTTCACGTCGTACATCCGGGTCACGAGCTGGCTAATCGTGGTCTTGCCGGCCCCCGAGGGACCCACCAGCGCCACGAGCTGGCCGGGCTCCGCGCGGAAGCTCACCCCGTGCAGGACGGTCTGCGGCTGCGAGGAGTCCAGGACGGCCACCGACTCCAGGGAGGCCAGCGAGACCTCCGAGGCGGTCGGGTAGCCGAAAACGACGTCGTCGAACTCGACCGCGGACGCCCCCCGTGACAGCGCCACGGCGCCGGGCCGGTCGGCCACCATCGGCTCGAGGTCGAGCACCTCGAAGACCCGCTCGAAGCTGACCAGTGCGGTCATGACGTCGACGCGGACGTTGGACAGCGCGGTCAGCGGGCCGTACAGCCGGGTGAGCAGCCCCGAGAGCGCGACGACGGTCCCGACCTTCAGCGAACCGTTCGCGGCGAAACTGCCACCGACGCCGTAGACCAGAGCCGTGGCCAGAGCGGCGACCGTGGTGAGGGAGACGAAGAAGACCCGGCCGTACATCGCCGAGGTGATGCCGATGTCTCGCACCCGGCCTGCACGGTCGCGGAACTGCTGCTCCTCCTGCTCGGGCCGCCCGAACAACTTGACCAGCAGTGCTCCTGAGACGTTGAAGCGCTCCGTCATCGAGTTATTCATTTCGGCGTTGAGCCCGTAGGACTCGCGGGTGAGCTCCTGCAGCCGCCGTCCGACGAGCTTGGCGGGCACGACGAACAGCGGCAGCAGCACCAGCGACAGCAGGGTGATCTGCCAGCTCAGGACGAACATCACCGACAGCGTCAGCACGACCCCGATGGCGTTGCTGACGACGTTGGACAGCGTGCCGGTGAAGGCCTGCTGCGCCCCGAGAACGTCGTTGTTCAGGCGGCTGATCAGCGCGCCGGTCTGGGTGCGGGTGAAGAAGGCGATGGGCATCCGCTGAACGTGGCCGTAGACCTGCGAGCGCAGCTCGTAGATGAGCCCCTCGCCGATCCGTGCGCTGTAGTATCGGTTGACCAGCGACAGCACCGCGTCGAACAGCGACAGCCCGGCGACGAACAACGCCAGCCCAAGGACCAGCCCGGGCCGACCGGTCGCCGGCGGATTGGTGCCGATGCCGTCGTCGATGATCTTCTTAAGCACCAGCGGCGGGGCGATCGCGACCAGAGCATCGATGACGATGACGACGAGGAAGGCGATCAGCTGACGCCGGTACGGCGCGGCAAACCGGCCGATCCGCCGCACCGTGCCGGGCGCCAGCTTGGTCGAGGTGACCGAGCTGTCGCGGGTGAACGACCGCATGGCCGCCCAGGGCGCACCCGCTCCTGGACCCATGCGGTGCCTCCTGACTAGAAGGCGGAGATGCCGGTCAGCGCCCGTCCGATGATGAGCTGTTGGATCTGGCTCGTGCCCTCGTACAAGGTCGTAACCCTGGCGTCGCGCAGGTACTTCCCGGCGGCGTACTCGTCGATGTAGCCATAGCCGCCGTGAGCCTGCACGCAAGCGTTCGCGGCGCGGACGGAGGCCTCGCTGGCGTAGTACTTCGCCTTGCTGGCGGCCAGTGAGTAGTCCTCGCCGCGCGCCTTGAGGTCTGCTACCTGCCACGTCAGCAGCCGGGCGCAGTCGACCTCGACCGCAGTGTCGGCGATCAGGGCCTGCACCAACTGGTGGCCGGCGACAGCCTTGCCGAACTGGTGCCGCTCGGTCGTGTATTTGACCATCGTGTCGAGGGCGGCCTGGGCGAGCCCGGTGCAGGAGGCTCCCAGCGACATGCGGCCGTCGTTCAGGGCAGTGAGGGCGACCCGGATGCCCTTGCCCTCCTCGCCACCCAGAAGTGCCTCGGCACCGACCTTGACGTCGCGCAGGATGAGCTCGGCGGTGTCGCAGGAGCGCAGCCCCAGCTTGCCGTGGATCTTCTTGGCCTCGAAGCCGGGGGTGTCGTTGGGCACGAGGAAAGCGCTGACACCGCGGGCACCGGAACCGCCGGTGCGAGCCATGAACAGCGTGACGCCGGCGATCGTCCCGTTCGTGATGAAGATCTTGTTGCCGTTGAGCACGTACCCGCCGTCGGGCTGCTTGACGGCAGAGGCCTGCAGGTCGGCCGGGTTGGAGCCGTAGTCGGGCTCGGTCAGGCCGAAACAGCCCAGCACCTCGCCGGTGGCCATCCGGGGGAGCCACTGCTTCTTCTGCTCCTGCGTGCCCCAACGCTCGATGGAGCCCGCGACCAGGCCAAGGTGCACGCTGACGATGGAGCGGACGTTAGCGTCGCCGCGACCCAGCTCCTCGATGAAGAGCACGTACGACATCGGGTCGCCGCCGCCGCCGCCGAACTCCTCGGCGATCGACAGTCCGATGAAACCGGTCTGCAGGAGGCCGTCCAGGGCCTCCTGCGGGAACGTCTCCGCCCGGTCGTGCTGGAGCGAGGGAGGGACGACGACGTCGTCTACCCACTCCTTGACGGCCTTGCGTACGGCGTCCTGCTCGGAGCTGAGCGTCAGGTCCACGATCTGCCTCTCACGGATGGCTCGGGCCAAGTCGCCCGTACCCATGCAGCCTGCCACTGCCGGGTACGGGCGCGCCCCTCAGGCAGCCTTCTTGCGCGTGGCCCCACCCCGCCCGCGCAGCTGCACGCCGGCCTCGCTGAGGATGCGGTGCACGAAGCCGTACGACCGGTTATGCAACTGGGCGAGCGCGCGGATGCTCTCGCCGCCCTCGTAGCGCTTCTTCAGGTCCTCAGACAGGCTCGCCCGGTCGTCCCCGGTCACCCGGGTGCCCTTCTTCAGTTCCGTCACTGAGCTCTCCTTCATCATGAGCGCAACCGCGCGTGATCAAGGACTACCGCAGGTGGACCCTCCCGAACCCCCTTCGGAGCCGCGGGTCCACAAGCCGGTCAGGACTCGACCGGGTAAGTGAGCAACACCGCGTCGTACGCCGGCTCGAAGCCGAGCCCCTGGAAGAAAGTCTCCGCCAGGCTGCGGGCCTCCACGGAGAGCCAGACGAGCTGGGCGCCCTGGACCCGCAGGGTCGCCGCGACGGCGCTGGCCAGAGCCCGGCCGTACCGCCTGCCCCGGGCGTCCGGGTCGACCGCCAGCTGGGCGAGCTGGCCCACCGCGCCGAACCGGAAGCCGGTGGCGACCCCGACCAGCCGGCCGTCGTCCCACGCCCCGAACGCCACGTGGCGGGGATCGTCGAGCCGGTGTCCCTGGACCAGCTGCAGCCGGCGCCCGAACGACGGCGACCAGCCGTGGGCCCGGGCGAGCAGGGGCCCCACCTGCGGCTCGTCCCGCTCGGGTAGGGGCCGGACCAGCCGCCCGGGCTCACCGTCGACGAGCTGCAGCGGATCGGTCAGCAGCATCGTGCTGAGCTCCTCGACGGCCTCGTAGCCGCACTCCTCGGCGAGCAGCTCCAGCTCGGGTGCGCAGGACGGGCTCGACAGCACGACGACCCGGGACAGGCCCGCCTCGTGCCAGACCTCCGGCAGGGCCAGCAGCGTCCGCTCGACGAGCCCCAGGTCCCCGTCCAGACCGGTGGCGAAGCTGGCCGTCACCCGTGGGTCGTCGGGGTTGAGGGCCACCTGCGCCCGACCCATCCGGAAGGTCCTGCCGTAGCGCACGGCCGCGAGCGTCCTGGCAGCCTCCTCGAGGGTGGCTGCCAGGGCCGCCTGACGGCCCTCGTCGAGGTCGAGCGGACTCAGAGCGCCGGGCCCGCCTCGCGCAGCCACACGGCCGTCGCCGGGGGGACCACCGTGCCCGACGCGCCCGACCCGGCGCCCGCCTGCGAGGCGATCAGGACCTCCCCCTGCACCTCGAGCGTGGTGGGCCGGGCGCCGGTGTTCAGGACGCAGACCAGCGCTGAGCCGTCGACGTGCCGCCGCCGCAGCGCCAGCACCGGACCCTCGACGCGGAGCCACTCGACCTCGCGCGCCAGTCCGTCCTGCAGCTCGCGCCGTAGGCGAAGGGCCCGGCGGTAGAGCTGCAATGTCGATCCGGGATCGGCCAGCTCGGTCGCGACGTTTCGCGTCACGGCCTGCTTGCCGTACGGCAGCCAGGGCATGCCGGTGGTGAACCCGTGGCCCGGCACCTGCGCCGTCCACGGCAGTGGGGTCCGACAGCCGTCGCGGCCCTCGACGGTGCCGCCGGACCTCAGCCAGATCGGGTCGCGACGGGCCTGCGGCGGCAGGGTGTCCTGCTCGAGCCCGAGCTCCTCCCCCTGGAACAGGTAGGGCGACCCGGGCAGCGCGAGCAGCGTGAGCGTCGCCGCGCGGGCCTGGGCGACCCCGCCGAGCCGGGTCGCGTGGCGTACGACGTCGTGGTTCGACAGCACCCAGGTGGGCGAGGTCCCGTGGCCCTCGAAGGTGGCCAGCGAGGTCGCGATCAGGCCCTGCCACGTCCGGGCGTCGAAGGGCGCCATCAGCAGGGGGAAGTTGAAGCTCTGGTGCAGCAGGTCCGGACCGACGAAGCGCGCGACCCGGTCCAGGTCGGCGAGGAAGACCTCACCCACCATCACCCGCTCGTCGTAGCCGTCCGTGATCTCCCGCCAGCGGCGGTAGACCTCGACCACCTCGGGCTGGTCCCAGGCGTTCGGGGACGACTCGGCGTGGAACAGCGGGTCGTTGCTCGGTTCCCCTGCGTGGTCGGCGAGCTCGGCCTGCTTGTAGAGCCCGTGCGCGACGTCGATGCGGAAGCCGGCCACCCCGCGGTCCAGCCAGAAGCGCAGGATCCGCTCCCACTCGGCGTGCACCGCCGGGTGTCGCCAGTCGACGTCGGGCTGCGTCGTGTCGAACAGGTGCAGATACCACTGGTCGCCCTCGGCGCGGGTCCAGGCCGAGCCGCCGAAGACCGACGTCCAGCCGTTGGGCGGGTCCTCGCCGCGGCCGGTGCGGAACAGGTACCGCTCCCGCATCGGCGAGGCGGGGTCGGCCAGCGCCTCACGGAACCACGGGTGCTGGTCGCTGGTGTGGTTGGGGACCAGGTCGACCAGCACCCGCAGGCCGAGCTCGTGCGCCTTCGCCAGCAGCCGGTCAGCGTCGGCCAGGCTGCCGAACAGCGGGTCGACGTCGCACTGGTCAGCCACGTCGTAGCCGCCGTCGGCCATTGGGGACGGGTAGAACGGCGTCAGCCATACGGCGTCCGCGCCGAGGTCGGCCACGTGCTCCAGGTGGGCCGTGATGCCCGGCAGGTCGCCTGTCCCGTCGCCGTCTGAGTCGGCGAAGCTGCGGACGTAGACCTGGTAGACGACGGCGTCACGCCACCAGCTCATGCCGAGACGCGGGAACCGGTCGCGGTGTCGAACCAGTGCAGGTCGGTGGTGGTCGGGGCCAGCCAGACCTCCTGGCCCTTTCCGGGTGGGTTGCGCGGGTCGACGCGGGCCACGAGCAGCTGCGTGTCGTCGCTGCCGCGCACGCTGGCGTGCAGGAACGCGTCGCTACCGAGCTCCTCCACGACCTCGACGGTCGCGGGAATCCCTTTCCCGTCCCCCACCAGGCTCAGGTCCTCGGGCCGCACGCCCAGGTTGGCCCGGGTGCTCGTCAGGGCCGCCGAGGCCTCGCGCGGCAGCGTCATCGTGAAGCTGCCCAGGCGGGTTGTGCCGTCCGCTGCCACCTCGACGTCGAACAGGTTCATCGCCGGGGAGCCGATGAAGCCGGCCACGAAGACGTTCGCGGGGCGGTCGTACATCGCCCGGGGGCTGTCGACCTGCTGCAGGACCCCGTCCTTGAGCACGGCTACCCGGTCGCCCATGGTCATCGCCTCGACCTGGTCGTGGGTGACGTAGAGCGTCGTGACCGCCAGGCGGCGCTGCAGGCTCGCAATCTGCGTGCGGGTCGCGACCCGCAGCTTGGCGTCAAGGTTCGACAGGGGCTCGTCCATGCAGAAGACCTGTGGGTCACGGACGATGGCTCTTCCCATCGCCACGCGCTGACGCTGACCGCCCGACAGTGCCTTGGGCTTGCGGTCGAGGTAGTCGGTGAGGTCCAGCACCTTCGCGGCCTCGGCGACCCGGCGGGTGATCTCGTCCTTCTCGACCCCGGCGATCTTGAGGGCGAAGCCCATGTTAGCGGCGACCGTCATGTGCGGGTAAAGCGCGTAGGTCTGGAAGACCATGGCGATGTCGCGGTCGCTGGGGTCGACGTCCGAGACGTCCCGATCTCCGATGCGGATGGATCCTGCGTCGACCGGCTCCAGGCCGGCGAGCATCCGCAGCGACGTTGACTTGCCGCAGCCGGACGGTCCGACGAGGACGAGGAATTCGCCGTCGCCGACGTGCAGGTCCAGCGCGTCGACGGCCGGCTTCGTGGACCCGTCGTACTGCCGGGTGGCCTTGTCGAAGGTCACTGTCGCCATGGTGTGTCTCCTCCACCGGCAGGTACGTGCCGGACGATCCGAGTGGGGGCGGCCGGTCGTCGACCGGTCGTTGTGGTGCGGCGCATCCTGCGCCAGACTTCCGCCGACTGCAAGCGTTTGCAGGAAGGAACTCATGATCACCCGCATCGAGGACGTGGCCAGGGAGGCTGGCGTGTCGACGGCGACGGTGTCGCGGGCCCTTAGGGGTCTGCCCAACGTGTCCGCGGCGACCCGCGCCACCGTGAACCGCGTCGCTGCCGACCTCGGGTACGTCGTCAGCCGCACCGCCTCGACCCTGGCCAGCGGCCGTACCCTCACCGTCGCGGTCATCTCGCCGTTCATGGAGCGGTGGTTCTTCAGTCAGCTCATCGCGGCGGTCGAGGGCCGCTTGCGTGACAACGGCTTCGACGCCTTGCTCATCGGCCTGCGGCAGCCCGACAGCGGGCAGCGTGAGCCCTTCGAGCCCGAGACGCTCCGGGGCCGCGCCGACGCTGTGGTCGTGCTGACTGTGCCCCTCACGGGCAGTGAGCTCGACGGGCTGCGACGGCTGGGGCTGCCGACGGTTTATGTCGGTGCGTCCATCGGCGGTGCCATGTCTGTGCGGATCGACGACGTGGCCGTCGCCCGGACGGCGACAGAGCACCTGCTGCAGCTCGGCCACACTCAGATCGCCTACGTCGGAGGCGATCCGCAGCAGCGGCTCAATTTCTCGGCCCCGGCGGACCGCCGTGCCGGGTGGATGGCCACGATGCGCGGCGCTGGCCTGGACCCGGCGCCGGAGTACGACGTACCCGGCCGGTTCACCGCCGCCGGAGGGGTCGCCGCTGGTGAGCAGCTGCTGTCCTTGCGGCACCCGCCGACAGCCGTGTTCGCCGCCTCGGACGAGATGGCCTTCGGGGTCCTGGCCGCCGCGGCGGCTGCCGGGGTCGACGTCCCCGGCCGGCTCTCGGTCATCGGGGTGGACGGCCACGAGCTCTCCCCCCTGGTCGGGCTAACCACTGTCAGCCAGCCGGTTGCCGACCAGGGCCGGCTCGCCGCCGAGATGGTGCTGGAGGCTCTTGCCGGAGAGCAGCTGCGTCGGCACGAGCACGTCGTGGTGCCGGGCCACCTCCAGCTCGGCCGCACGACGGCCGAGGCGCACTGCGCCTCGACCCTCGCCCTCTCGGTCGGGCCCCCAGTTGAGCCGAGCGACGTCTTCGTTACGTGATCGTAACGTGTGAGGCCCGTCACGGTGTTGCCACCACGTGACGCAAGCGCTTGCATGGCCGAGCGCGGTCACCCGACCGCCTCACCAGGAGGACCGGATGACCCACCTCACCCCAGGGCGCCGAGCGCTCGCCGTCACCAGCCTGATCGCCCTGGCCGTCGGCGCCAGCGCCTGCGGCTCCTCGACCACCAAGAGCGGCACCGCCACGGGCGCGGCCAAGCCGGGCTGCGAGGCCTACGCGTCCTACGGTGACCTGTCTGGCAAGAAGGTGTCGATCTACACCGGCATCGTCACGCCCGAGGACAAGCCGCAGATCGACTCCTACAAGCCGTTCGAGCGCTGCACCGGCGCGACCATCTCCTACGAGGGCGACAAGTCCTTCGAGGCGCAGATCTTGGTCCGGGCCAAGGCCGACAACGCCCCCGACCTCGCGATCGTCCCCCAGCCGGGCCTGCTGAAGCAGCTGGTCAAGACCGGCAAGGCTGTCAAGGCCCCCGACGCGGTCGCTGCCAACGTCGATAAGTTCTGGAGCAAGGACTGGAAGGGCTACGGCACGGTCGACGGCGCATTTTACGCCGCCCCGCTGGGAGCTAGCCTCAAGTCCCTGGTCTGGTACTCCCCGAAGGAGTTCGCGACCAAGGGCTACACGGTCCCCACGACTCTGGCCGAGTTGACCGCTCTGTCCGACAAGATCGCTGCCACGGGCAAGAAGCCGTGGTGCGCGGGCATCGCCAGCGGTGACGCTACCGGGTGGGTCGTCACCGACTGGATGGAGGACATGATGCTGCGGCTGTCCGGTCCGCAGGAGTACGACAAGTGGGTCAACCACACCATCGCCTTCAACTCCCCCGAGCCCACCGCCGCCCTGGACGCGGCCGGCAGCTTCCTGAAGAACGACAAGTACTTCAACGGTGGCCTCGGCAACGTCAAAAGCATCGCGACGACGACCTTCCAGGACGGTGGGCTGCCGATCCTGGACGGCAAGTGCAGCCTGCACCGCCAGGCGAGCTTCTACGCCGCCAACTGGCCCAAGGGGACCAAGGTGGCCCCGGACGGTGACGTCTTCGCCTTCGTCCTGCCGGGCAAGGACGCCACGACGAGGCCAGTCGTTGGCGGCGGCGAGTTCATCCTCTCCTTCTCCGACCGGCCCGAGGTCAAGGCCTTCCAGACTTACCTGTCGAGCGACGTGTGGGCCAACAATAAGGTCGCGGCCTCGCCGGCCGGCGGCTGGGTCAGCGCCAACAAGGGCCTGGACACCACCAAGCTGGTGAGCCCGATCGACAAGCTGGCCGCCACTGTCCTGGCCGACCCCAAGGCGGTGTTCCGCTTCGACGGCTCGGACCAGATGCCCGCCGCGGTGGGCTCGGACAGCTTCTGGAAGCAGGCCACCAACTGGATCACGGGCCAGAGCACGAAGGACACGGTCGACAAGATCGAGGCTTCCTGGCCGAAGTAGGCCCCTGTCTCCGGGCGCGTCGCGTCGCGGCGCGCCCGGTCGCAGTCCCGCTCCTTCCCAACCGTACGGCCGGAGGACCCTTGTGACCGACGCCCAGAAGTTCGTGCAGATGGCGACCGCCATCTTGGCCTTCGTGGCCGTGATGGGGGTGCTGCTGCTGCTGGCGTCCAGGTTCTCCGGCCGGCGGGCCGACCGCGGCGTGGCAGCGCTGTTCCTGCTCCCCACCGCCGTCCTGCTGGGGATCGGGCTGCTCTACCCCGCCGCCCGGACCGTCGTGCAGTCGTTCTTCGACCGGGCCGGGTCATCGTTCGTCGGCCTGGACAACTACACCAAGATCTTCACCGACCACGACGAGCTGATCGTCGTGCGCAACACCATCCTGTGGGTCGTGATCACGCCGTTCCTGGCGACCTCGATCGGTCTGGTCTACGCGATCCTCGTCGACAAGGCCCGCTTCGAGAAGCTCGCCAAGTCGCTGATCTTCCTGCCGATGGCGATCTCCTTCGTCGGTGCCTCCATCATCTGGAAGTTCGTCTATGAGTACCGCCCCAACGAGGCAGGCATCAAGCAGATCGGTCTGCTCAACCAGCTGCTGATCAAGGTGGGTGGCACCCCGCAGCAGTGGCTGCTCGAGAAGCCATGGAACACCCTGTTCCTCATCGTCATCATGATCTGGATCCAGGCCGGGTTCGCGATGACCATCCTGTCGGCGGCGATCCGCGGCATCCCCGAGGACATCGTGGAGGCGGCCCGGCTCGACGGTGTCGGCGCCCTGGGCATGTTCCGCTACGTCACCGTGCCAAGCATCCGACCGGCGCTCGTCGTCGTGCTGACCACCATCGGCATTGCCACGCTCAAGGTCTTCGACATCGTCCGGACCGTCACGGGCGGTCAGTTCGACACCAGCGTCATCGCGAACGAGTTCTACACGCAGAGCTTCCGGGCCGACAACGCGGGCCTGGGGGCTGCGTTGGCTGTGGTGCTGTTCCTGCTCGTCATCCCGATCGTGGCCTACAACATCCGCCAGCTGCGAGCCTCGGAGGCCCGATGACCCTCGACGTGAGCGTCCCCCTCACGACCACCCCGGCGCTGACGATCTCCCAGAGCGCGGGCCGGGCCAAGAAGGCTGTCACCTCGCGCTGGGCCTCGGCGGCCGCGGTCGTGCTCGGAGTGCTCTGGACCATCCCCACGTTCGGGCTGGCCCTGTCCTCCATCCGACCCGAGAAGGCCATCAAGACGACCGGCTGGTGGACGTTCTTCACCCACCCCGAGTTCACGCTGGACAACTACCGGACGGTGCTCGGCTCCGACAGCGGGATCGACCTGGGCCAGTCGTTCGTCAACTCGATCGTCATTACCTTGCCCGCCGTCGTCATCCCGCTGTGCCTGGCGGCGCTCGCGGCGTACGCGTTCGCCTGGGTCGACTTCCGGGGCCGCAACGTCTTGTTCGTCGGAGTGTTCGCGCTGCAGATCGTGCCGATCCAGGTGACCCTCATCCCGCTGCTCAAGCTCTACAGCCACACCGGCCTGGCCAACAGCTTCTGGACGGTCTGGCTCGCGCACTCGTGCTTCGCCCTGCCGCTGGCCATCTTCCTGCTCCACAACTTCATGAGCGAGATCCCCCGCGAGCTCATCGAGGCGGCCCGGATGGATGGGGCCGGGCACGTCACCATCCTGCTTCGGGTGCTGCTGCCGCTGCTCACCCCGGCGCTCGCCGCCTTCGGGATCTTCCAGTTCCTGTGGGTCTGGAACGACCTGCTCGTCGCCCTGACCTTCACCAGCAGCCCGGAGCTGCGGCCCCTGACGGTCGGTCTGGCAAACCTCGCGGGGACCCGCGGCAACGCCTACCACCTGCTCACCGCTGGGGCGTTCGTGGCGATCATCGTCCCGATCGCGGTGTTCCTGGCGCTGCAGCGCTACTTCGTCCGCGGGCTGCTGGCCGGCGGCCTCAAGGGCTGAGCAGCCGCCCGAGCTGCGCGCGCGACCCCGGCAGCGCCGTCACCAGCGCGCTCAGGGCTGCCTTCCTCGCCGGCAGGTCGACGGGCGCCAGGGCGCCGCGGGTCAGGGCCGCCTCCCTGTCCTCGAGCAGCACGACGTACCGGCTGTGGGCCGTCCGTAGCGACCCGTGCCAGGGCATCACCCGCTGTCGCTCGCAGCGCTGCCGGGCCCGCACCGCCGGGGCCAGGCCGTCCCTCGCGGTGCGCGCGAGCACCTGCTCGAGACTCACCCGCACCTGGACCGGGGTCGATGGGCCAAGCCCCGACCCGAGGTATGACGCGGTCGCCCGCACCCGACGGTCGGTGTAGGCCGCGTCGGCCTCGGCGAAGCGCACGCACGACAGCAGGGCGATCTGCTCGCGGTGCCGCTCTCCCAGCTCGGCCGCGCCGCCAAGAGCCAGCGCGACGGCCAGCACCACGGCGGGCCGGCGGGACCGCGGCTCGTGCTCCCGACCGCTGCTGAGCTGGTCGCTCACAGGTGCCGGTTCACGGGTGGTCAGCGATCCAGCGGGCGTACCAGTTGTAGGACGCCTTCGGGACGCGCCGCAGCGTGCCGGGCTCGACCGCCACCAGGCCGAAGGTCTGCGTGTAGCCCTGTGCCCACTCGAAGTTGTCCAGCAGCGACCAGGCCTGGTAGTCCAGGACCGGCACCCCCTCGGCGACAACCTGCTGCACCGCCTGCATGTGGGCCTGCAGGTAGGCAATCCGGTCGTCGTCTGGAGTGCCTGCCACGTCGGGGAAGGCACCGCCGTTCTCGGTGACGCGCAGCGGCAGGCCGGGCAGCCGCCCGGCCACCTCCCGCAGCACCTCGACGAGCCCTGAGGCATCGACCTCCCACCCCATGGTGGTGAGCGGCGGGCGAGGGTGGAACGAGAAGTCGGGCGCACCCGGGAAGGCGTCCCGGTCCTGCCCGACGGCGCCCGCCTGCACCAGCCGCGGCGCCCCGATGCGGAACGGCGTGTAGTAGTTGACGCCCACCCAGTCGGCCGAACCCCGGACCAGCTCCAGGTCGCCGTCGCGCACGGCAGGCGACACCGGCAGCAGGTCCGGGGAGGTCCCGTCGGCGAGCGCGTCGAGCCACTGGCGGTTCTGCAGGGCGTCCACGACGTCGCGGGCCCCCGGGTCGCCGTCGTCGTCAAGCCGGACGGGCGCGAGGTTGAGGACGAGGCCGACCTGCAGGCCGGGCTGCGCGGCCCGGACGGCATGGGCCGCGAAGGCGTGGCCGAGCAGCAGGTGGTGCACGGCCGCCTGCGCCGCGGCGGGGTCGCGACGGCCGGGAGCGAAGACCCCGGCGGCGTGGCCGAGGTAGGCGGTGCACCACGGCTCGTTGAGCGTCGCCCAGGTGCGGACCCGGTCGCCGAGCCGGTCCGTCACGAGTAGGGCGTAGTCCGCGAAGCGCTCCGCGGTGTCGCGGGACGGCCACCCGCCGGCCTGCTCAAGGGCCAGCGGCAGGTCCCAGTGCGACAAGGTCGGCATCGGCTCGATGCCGGCGGCCAGCAGCCGGTCGACGACCCGGTCGTAGTGGTCCAGCCCGGGCGCGTTGACGGGCCCCGCACCGGTCGGCTGCACCCGCGGCCAGGCGATCGAGAAGCGGTACGAGGAGACCCCGAGGCCGACCAGCAGGGCGAGGTCCTCGTCGACGCGGTGGTAGGAGCCGCAGGCGACGGCGCCGTCCGAGCCGTCCAGGACCGCCCCTGGCCGGGTGCAGAACTCGTCCCACGTGGACGGCCCACGGCCGTCCGCGGTCAGGGCGCCCTCGATCTGGAAAGCCGAGGTGGCGACGCCCCAGCCGGTCACGGGAGCACCGGGGCGAGCAGGGCCTGCTCGTCGGGCTTGTGCCGCAGGACGGTCTGGACGTAGCTCTCGGCCGCCGGCAGCAGCCCCAGGTCGTGACCGGCGGCCTCGGACAGGAACCAGCGGTGCTCCAGCACCTCGTGGAAGATCTCCGCGGGCTCGAGCTTGCCGCGCAGCTCGCGGGGGACGGCAGCGACCACCGGCCGGAAGGCGACGGTCAGCCAGTCGTGCGCCACTAGCTCCTCGGGCTCGTCGACCTGGTCGGTCGCGGCGCGGTAGCTGTCGAGGTCGTTGAGCAGCCGGCGGGCCTGGTTCTCCTCGACGTCGAGCCCGGTCAGCCGCATCAGCCGCCGGGCGTGGTGGCCGGCGTCGACGACCTTGGGCTGGACCTGCACAGACCCTCCGTCCACGTCGCGGACGACGTCGAGCTCGGCGACGTCGAAGCCGAGCTCGTTGAGGCGCCGGATGCGGGCGTCGACCTTGAAACGCTCCCCGACCCGGACCGTCTCGCGGCCGGTCAGGGCCGCCCACAGCCCGTCGTACCGGGCGGCAATCGTGTCACCGATCTGGATCGGGTCGACGGCGCCGTCGAGCAGCTCACCGGCCTGCAGGTCCATGAGCTCCCCGATGATGCTGATGCGGGCCTGGGCGACGTCCGAGCGGCGCTGGCCATCGGTCAGCACCGGGTGCCGCTCGGTCGTCTCGGCGTCGACGAGGTAGGCGGCGAACGACCCGGCGTCACGGCGGAACAGCGTGTTGGACAACGAGCAGTCGCCCCAGAAGAACCCCTCGAGGTGCAGCCGCACGAGCAGCACCGTCAGGGCGTCGAGCAGCCGGGTCGCCGTCTCGGTCCGCAGCGTCTGGGAGAACAGCGCGCGGTAGGGCAGCGAGAATTGCAGGTGCTCGGTGACCAGCACCGTCTCGAGCTGCTCACCGTCGGGGGACGTGCGGCCATCGACGATGCCCACCGGCCGGACCGACGGCACACCGGTACGGTCCAGGGCCCGCAGGACGGCGTACTCCCGCTCGGCGGACCAGCGACCGATCTCCTTAAGCGCCAGCACCGTGCGGTCGAGCCGGACGAATCGGACGACATGCCGGGAGATGCCCCGGGGCAGGCCGACGAGCTGATCGGCCGGCCACTGCTCGAGCGGGGCCTGCCACGGAAGGTCGAGCAGCCCCGGGTGGCCGGGGTTGCCGCGCAGGTGCAGGGCCACGCCTGAACCCTGTCATCTGTAGACCCCGTGCGACAGCGCCACGGCCTGCCAGTCTGGGGGCCCACCACACCCCAGGAGGACCCCATCGGCACCGCCCATCCGGCCGTCCAGACCAAGACGGCCGTGCTGCGCCACCGCGGGTTCGCGCTGCTGTTCGCCGGACAGGCGGTCTCGCTGCTCGGCGACCGCATCGTCATGGTCGCCATGCCCTTCGCGGTGCTGTCGGTCCGGGGAGCAGGGGTGCGCGGAGTGGGCATCGTGCTGGGGGCGACGACCCTCGCGGTCGCGCTGTTCGTGCTCGTCGGTGGGGTCGTCGGGGACCGGCTCCCCCGACGCACGACGATGCTCGCCTCCGACGTCGTCCGGATGTTGGCGCAGGGCGCGTCGGCGGTGCTGCTACTCAGCGACCACGCGAGCGTGCCCCGGCTGGCGGTGTGCGGAGCGGTCTACGGCGCGGCCGAGGCGTTCTTCCGGCCCGCGGCCCTGGCCGTCGTCCCGCAGCTGGTCTCGCCGGAGGAGCTCCAGAGCGCCAACGCGCTGCTGTCCCTGTCGGCGAGTGTGAGCCTGGTCGTCGGCCCGGCAGTCGCCGGCGTCCTGGTCGCCGTCCTCGGCCCCGGTACGGCGCTGGCCATCGACGCGCTCACCTTCGCCGTCAGCGCCCTGACCCTGCTGTTCCTGCACGTGCCGCCGCTGCCCGTCACCGTCGGTGGCGCGTTCCTGAGCGAGCTGGCTGGTGGCTGGCGGGAGGTGAGCAGCCGCTCGTGGGTCTGGGCGACGCTGCTTGCCTTCTCGGCCTACCACGCGCTGGTGCTGCCCGCGCTGTTCGTGCTCGGCCCGCTCTACGCCGAGCAGCATCGCGGCGGCGCCGGAGCCTGGGGCATCATCTCCGCAGGCTTCGGCGTGGGGGCGGTCGCGGGCTCGGTGGCTGCCCTGCACTGGAGGCCGTCACGTCCTGGACTGGTCATCGGGGGCAGCCTGGCCGTCGCGAGTGCGCAGGCCCTCATCGGTGTGGCGCCGCTGCCGACCCTGGTCGTCGCCGTCCTCGAGGCCGGTACCGGCGTCTTCGTCTCCCTGTGCTTCACGCTGTGGGACACCGCGCTCGGCGAGCGGGTCCCGGCCGGGGCGCAGTCCCGCGTCAGCTCCTTCGACTACCTGGCGTCGCTGGTCCTGATGCCGCTGGGCTACGTCCTGATCGGGCCGGTGGCCCACGCCGCGGGCACCGTGCCGACGGGGATCACGGCCACCATCGCGACGGCCGCCGTGTGCGTGACGGTGACCTTCTCGGCCGGGGTGCGGGGGCTGCGGCCGGTCGCATCAGGCCAGGGAGATGAGGTCGGCCAGGGCGTCTGACCACTGGTCCTCGACGCCGTCGGGCAGCAACAGCACCTTGTCGGGCTCCAGGGCCGTGACCGCGCCCTCGTCGTGGGTCACCAGGACGACCGCGCCCTTGTACGACGCGAGCGCGCTGAGCACCTCGGCCCGACTGGCCGGGTCAAGGTTGTTGGTCGGCTCGTCGAGCAGCAGCACGTTGGCACCGCTGACGACCAGGGTCGCGAGCGCCAGCCGGGTCTTCTCACCACCGCTCAAGGTCCCGGCCGCCTGGTGGACCGCGTCGCCGCTGAACAGGAACGAGCCAAGGACCCGCCGGGCCTCGACCTCGGCGAGGTCCGGGCTCGAGGAGCGCATGTTCTCCAACACGGACCGGTCGGTGTCCAGGGTGTCGTGCTCCTGGGCGTAGTAGCCCAGCCGGCAGCCGTGGCCGGGGATCACCTCGCCGGTGTCAGGCTTCTCGGTGCCGGACAGTAGCTTGAGCAGGGTCGTCTTGCCGGCGCCGTTCAGGCCGAGCACGACGACCCGGGCCCCGCGGTCGATGGCGAGGTCCACGTCGGTGAAGATCTCCAGGCTGCCGTAGGACTTGCTGAGCTCCTTTGCGGTCAGCGGGGTCTTACCGCAGGGAGCGGGCTCGGGGAAGCGCAGCTTGGCGACCTTATCCTGCGCGCGCATGCCCTCGGTCCCGGCGAGCATCCGCTCGGCCCGCTTGGCCATCCCCTGGGCCGCCTTGGCCTTGGTGGCCTTGGCGCGCATCTTGTCGGCCTGGAGCATCAGCACGCCGGCCTGCTTCTCGGCGTTAGCCCGTTCCCGCTTGCGGCGCTTCTCATCGGTCTCGCGCTGCTGCAGGTAGGTCTTCCAGCCGACGTTGTACTGGTCGAGCTCGGCCCGGTTGGCATCGAGGTGGAAGACCTTGTTGACGACCGTGTCGAGCAGGTCGACGTCGTGGCTGATGACCACGAGCCCCCCCTGGTGCTTCCTGAGGAACTCCCGCAGCCAGCCGATCGAGTCGGCGTCGAGGTGGTTGGTGGGCTCGTCGAGCAACAGCGTCGTGGCGCCGCTGAACAGGATGCGGGCGAGCTCGATGCGCCGGCGCTGGCCGCCGGACAGGGTGCCGATGCGCTGCTCGAGCGCACGGGTGGGCAGCCCGAGGTTGCTGCAGATGCGGGCCGCCTCAGCCTCCGCGCCATACCCGTCCAGCGCGGTGAAGCGCTCCTCGAGCCTGCCGTAGCGGGCCAGCACGTCTGGGTCGTCGGGCCGCTCGGACATCTCGACCTGGAGCTTCTCCATCTTGCGGACGATCTCGTCCAGACCCCGGGCGGACAGCACCCGGTCCCGGGCCAGGGTGTCCAGGTCGCCGGTGCGGGGGTCCTGCGGCAGGTAGCCGATCTCGCCGGCGCGGGTGATCGTCCCGGCGGCCGGCAGCGTCTCCCCAGCGAGGGTCCTGGTGAGCGTGGTCTTCCCGGCGCCGTTGCGGCCCACCAGACCGATGCGGTCTCCGGGCTGGACGCGGAAGGTGACGTTGCTGAGCAGGGCCCGGGCCCCGGCACGGAGCTCAAGGTCGGTGATCGTAATCATGGCTTCCTCGGGGGACGGCGGGGCAGGCGGGCAGCGACGAGGCATCGACGGCTCGGCCAGCTCAGTGCGTCACCGGGTGATCCTACGGGAGAGGGAGCAGATAGACGGGAAGGACAACGCCCGCCGCGACGCCCTGGCCCTCCGGTCAACCCCTCGGAGTTCACCGGCGGCGGGCTCCCGCGTCATCACAGCTCCCGGGTGGACATCTCCGAGCCGTGATGATGCACCGAGCCCCCGCCTGCCTCGCGTCCTCACGGCCGGCCCTGTTGTGGTCACGACTGTGATGACGCCCGAGGGTCAGCTCCCGTGTACGACGAGCCGGTAGCCGCAGTCCAGCTCAGCGAGCCCGATCAGGACGGCGTAGCGCTCACGCCACGCCCCACTGCGCAGATCCGGCGTCCCATCTCCGCAGTCCTGAGTGATCAACCGAACCGGCAGGGGCTTTCCCAAGCCTCCCGAGCCCCTGCTGCTTCCGTTGATCACGGACGGGTCGCAACGGTCAGACGTTGAAGCCGAGGGCGCGCAGCTGCTCACGGCCGTCGTCGGTGATCTTGTCGGGGCCCCACGGCGGCATCCACACCCAGTTGATGCGGACGTCGTTGCACAGGGGGAGCAGGGCCGCGCGGGTCTGGTCCTCGATGACGTCGGTGAGCGGACAGGCCGCGCTGGTGAGCGTCATGTCCAGGGTGACGGTGACGTCCTCGTGGACCTGGGCGCCGTAGACCAGGCCGAGGTCGACCACGTTGATTCCCAGCTCGGGGTCAACGACGTCCTTCATCGCCTCGATGATGTCGTCCTCGAGCGGCTTGGTCTTCACCACGTCGGCCGCCGTGGGTGTGTGCGCGGTCGGGGTCACCAGCACTGGCTCGCTCACGATGCCTCCTGCTCCTGGGCGACGGCCTGTGCCGTCGCGTCCTTCCACGCCATCCAGCCCAGCAGCGCGCACTTCACGCGCGCCGGGTACTTCGACACACCCGCAAAAGCGATGCCGTCCTCCAGGACGTCCTCGTCGGGCTCCATCGTGCCCCGCGACTGCATCAGCGCCAGGAACACCTCGTGCACGGCCAGCGCGGCGGGCAACGGCTTGCCAATCACCAGGTCGGTCATGACCGACGTCGAGGCCTGGCTGATGGAGCACCCCTGCCCGTCGTACGACACGTCGGTGACCACGCCCCCGTCGACCTTGACGCGCAGCGTCACCTCGTCGCCGCAGGTCGGGTTGACGTGGTGGACCTCGACGTCGAACGGGTCGCGCAGCCCCTTGTGATGGGGCTGCTTGTAGTGGTCCAGGATGATCTCCTGGTACATCGACTCGCTCGGTGCCTCTGAGGTCATCGCGTGCCCCAGAACGCCTGGACCTGGATGATCCCTTCCAGCAGCGCGTCGATCTCCTGCTCGGTGTTGTAGAGGTAGGACGACGCGCGGGCGGTCGCCGGTACACCGTAGCGACGGCAGACGGGCGCCGCGCAGTGGTGGCCGACGCGCACAGCGATGCCGAGGTCATCGAGCGACTGCCCGACGTCGTGGGGGTGCACCCCATCGATGACGAAGGAGACGGCGCTCCCCCGCATCTCGGTGGTGTCGGGCCCCAGCACCGACGCGCCGGGCAGGGACCGCAGACCGTCCAGAAGCCTTGCGGTCAGAGTCTTCTCGTGGGCCTGTACGGCGTCGAGTCCCACCGCCGCGAGGTAGTCGCACGCTGCCGCGAGCCCAACCGCCTGGCTGATGACGGGCGTGCCGGCCTCGAAGCGCTCTGGGGCGGGGGCGTAGGTCGAGACGCCCATCTGGACGACCTCGATCATCGACCCGCCCCCGAGGAACGGCGGCATCTGGTCCAGCAGCTCCTTGCGGCCCCACAGGACCCCGACGCCCGAGGGACCGAGCATCTTGTGGCCGGTGAGGACGAAGAAGTCCGCGCCCAGGGCATGCACGTCGACAACCTGGTGCGGAGCGGACTGCGCGCCGTCGACAAGGGTGTAGGCGCCGACCGAGCGGGCCTTGGCGACCAGCAGCGCCACGTCGTTCTCGGTCCCGAGGATGTTGCTGACCTGGGTGAAGGCGAGCATCCGCGTGCGCTCGTTGACCAGCTCGTCGAGGTCGGAAAGCTCCAGCCGGCCCTCGTCGGTCAAGCCGATCCAGCGCAGCGTCGCGCCAGTCCGCTGGCACAGCATCTGCCACGGCACCAGGTTGGAGTGGTGCTCCATCTCGGTCACGCAGACCTCGTCACCGGGCCCGAGGTGGAAGGGCGAGCCCACGGGGGCGTTGCCGAAGGAGTAGGCGACCAGGTTGTAGGCCTCGGTGGCGTTCTTGGTGAACACGATCTCGTCGTGCTGCGCCCCAAGGAACGCCGCGACCGTCGACCGGGCCGCCTCGTAGCAGTCGGTCGCTTCCTGGGACAGCGTGTGCACCCCGCGGTGCACGTTGCTGTAGTGCTGCTCGACGAACTCCCGCTCGGCGTCGAGCACCTGCCGGGGCTTGTGCGAGGAGCTGGCGTTGTCCAGGTAGACCAGCGGGTTGCCGTGGATCACACGCTGCAGCACCGGGAAGTCCGCCCGGACCGCAGCGACGTCGAACCCCGTGTCCGGGGTCAGCAGGCTCGTCATCAGACCGCCAGCGCTGAGTACTTCTCGTAGCCGTTCGCCTCGAGCTCGTCGGCCAGCTCCTTGCCGCCCTGTTCGACGATCCGGCCCTTGACGAAGACGTGGACGAAGTCCGGCACGATGTACTTCAGGATCCGCGTGTAGTGCGTGATGAGCAGGACGCCGGTCTCGCCGCTGGCCCGCACCCGGTTGACACCTTCCGAGACGACCCGCAGCGCGTCGACGTCCAGGCCCGAGTCGGTTTCGTCGAGGATCGCGACCTTGGGACGCAGCAGCTCGAGCTGCAAGATCTCGTGGCGCTTCTTCTCGCCGCCGGAGAAGCCCTCGTTGACGTTGCGGCTGGCGAAGGCGGCGTCCATCTCCAGGGCCGCCATCGCCTCCTTCTGCTCCTTGACCCACAGCCGCAGCTTGGGGGCCTCACCGCGTACGGCGGTGGCAGCGGTGCGCAAGAAGTTGGACACGGTAACGCCGGGGACCTCGACGGGGTACTGCATCGCGAGGAACAGCCCGGCCCGGGCCCGCTCGTCGACGCTCATCGCGAGGACGTCCTCGCCGTCGAGCGTGACGGTCCCGCCGGTCACGGTGTACTTCGGGTGGCCGGCGACGGAGTACGCGAGGGTGGATTTGCCGGACCCGTTGGGCCCCATGATCGCGTGGGTCTCACCGGCCCTGATGGTCAGGTCGACACCGGCGAGGATCTCCTTGTCCTCGACGCTGACGTGCAGGTCGTGGATCTCCAGGGTGGCCATGGTCTAGGACTCCATCTGTACGAGGACGTCGTCGCCCTCGATCGTCACCGGGAAGGTGGCGACGGGCTTGGTGGCCGGCAGGCCGGTCGGGGCGCCGGTGCGCAGGTCGAAGCTGGAGCCGTGCAACCAGCACTCGATCGTGCCGTTCTCGACATCACCCTCGGCCAGGGAGACGTCGGCGTGCGAGCAGCGGTCGTCGATCGCGAAGACCTGCCCGCCGCTGCGGGCGATGCAGACCGCACGCCCGCCCAGCTCGACGCGCAGCGCGCCCTCCTCGGGCAGCTCGGACAGCGTGCAGGCCTTCATCGTGACAGCTCCCTCTCGACGGCCTCGGCGAGGCGCTCCTCCAGCGACGGCACACCGATCTGCTGCAGCACCTCGGCGAAGAACCCCTGCACGACGATCCGCTTGGCCTCGGCGGCGGTGATGCCCCTGGCCTGCAGGTAGAACAGCTGCTCCTCATCGAAGCGGCCGGTTGCCGAGGCGTGGCCGGCCCCGGCGATCTCGCCGGTCTCGATCTCCAGGTTGGGCACCGAGTCGGCGCGTGCGGAGTCGGTGAGCAGCAGGTTGCGGTTGAGCTCGTAGGTGTCGGTGCCCGACGCGCCGGCCCGGATCAGCACGTCACCAATCCAGACCGTGCGGGCACCGTCACCCTGGACGGCGCTCTTATAGGTGACGCGGCTCTTGCACTGCGGCACCGCGTGCTCGACCGACAGCCGGTGCTCCAGGTGCTGGCCGGCGTCGGCGAAGGCGAGCCCGAGCAGCTCGGCGTCGCCGCCGGGCGCGTCGTAGGACACGGTGGGGACCAGCCTGACGAGGTCGCCGCCGAGGGTGACCACGACGCTCTTGAAGCGGGCGTCGCGGCCGAGGCGGGCGGCCTGCGCCGACAGGTGCACCGAGCCGGCGTCCCAGTCCTGCAGGGACACCAGGGTCAGGAAGGCACCGTCGCCGACGCGCAGCTCGACGTTGCCGGAGTGCACAGCCGTGCCGACGTGGTCCAGCACGACGACGGCCTTGGCGAACGGCGCAATGTCGATGACCGTGTGGCCGTACGACGTGCCGCCGGTGCCCGTGAAGCGCAGGACCACAGGCTCGTCGAGCTCGCCGGTGATCCGCACCAGCTGGCCCTTGGCGAAGTCGCGCAGAGCCAGGGCCGCCGACCGGTCGGCCGGCAGCAGCGCACACCCGACCAGGTCATGGTCGGCGCCGATCGTCTCGACCGTTGCCCCCGCGGGGGCGGTGACCTCGACGGGCAGCTCGGCATCGACGACCGCGGTGCCGTCGTGCAGGCCCCGCAGCCGGGCGAGCGGCGTGAAGCGCCACTCCTCCTCGCGGCCGGTGATAGGCCCGAAGGCGTCGACGTCGCGGGACAGCGTCCGCACCGTACGGGCGTCGGCGGGCCTGGCCGGGGTGGAAGCGGCCACGTTGGCCGCAATGGTCCCCTCAACGACCCCGCCTGTCGCTTTCGTCGCAGCGCGTTCGGTGCTGAGCGCGTCAGCGATGCTGGTGCTAGCCAACGGAACCCTCCATCTGCAGCTCGATGAGCCGGTTGAGCTCGAGGGCGTACTCCATCGGCAGCTCCCGGGCGATCGGCTCGACGAACCCGCGGACGACCATGGCCATCGCCTCGGACTCCTCGAGGCCGCGGCTCATCAGGTAGAACAGCTGGTCCTCACCGACCCGCGAGACGGTCGCCTCGTGGCCAAGCGACACGTCGTCCTCGCGGACGTCGACGTAGGGGTAGGTGTCGCTGCGGCTGATCGTGTCGACCAGCAGGGCGTCGCAGACGACGTTGCTCCGGCTGCCGTGCGCACCCTCCTGGACCTGCACGAGGCCGCGGTAGGAGGTCCGGCCGCCGCCGCGGGCGACCGACTTGCTGACGATGTTGCTCGTGGTGAAGGGCGCGGCGTGGACCATCTTGGCACCGGCGTCCTGGTGCTGGCCGGGGCCAGCGAAGGCCACCGACAGCGTCTCGCCGGACGCCCGCTCGCCCAGCAGGTAGCAGGCGGGGTACTTCATCGTCACCTTGGAGCCGATGTTGCCGTCGATCCACTCCATACGGCCGCCCTCGTGCACAGCGGTGCGCTTGGTGACCAGGTTGTAGACGTTGTTAGACCAGTTCTGGATGGTCGTGTAGCGGACGTGCGCATCCTTCTTGACGATGATCTCGACGACCGCGCTGTGCAGCGAGTCACTGCTGTACGTCGGGGCGGTGCAGCCTTCGACGTAGTGGACCGAGCTGCCCTCGTCGGCGATGATCAGCGTCCGCTCGAACTGGCCCATGTTCTCGGTGTTGATGCGGAAGTAGGCCTGCAGCGGGATGTCGACCTTGATGCCCTTGGGGACGTAGATGAACGACCCGCCGGACCACACCGAGGTGTTGAGGGCGGCGAACTTGTTGTCGCCGACCGGGATGACGGAGCCGAAGTACTCCCGGAAGAGCTCCTCGTGCTCGCGCAGGCCGGTGTCAGTGTCGACGAAGATGACGCCCTGCTGCTCAAGGTCCTCGCGGATCTGGTGGTAGACGACCTCGGACTCGTACTGCGCGGCGACACCTGCCACCAGTCGCTGCTTCTCCGCCTCCGGGATGCCCAACCTGTCGTAGGTGTTCTTGATGTCCGCGGGCAGGTCCTCCCAGCTGGTGGCCTGCTTCTCGGTGGAGCGCACGAAGTACTTGATGTTGTCGAAGTGGATGCCCTCGAGGTCGCTGCCCCAGGTCGGCATCGGCTTCTTCTCAAACAGTGACAAGCCCTTCAGGCGCAGGTCGAGCATCCACTGCGGCTCGCTCTTGAGCGCGCTGATGTTGCGCACGACGGACTCGTCGATCCCGCGCCGGGCGACCGAGCCGGCAGCGTCGCTGTCGGACCAGCCGAACTTGTAGGTGCCGAGCCCCTCGAGCTGGGCGTCCTGCGTGATCTGGGCCTGGGTGCGGTCGTCAACAGTGGTCATGGTCTGGCCTTCCCGGTCGGGATGTGGGTCGTGCACACGCCATCGCCGTGGGCGATGGTCGCGAGTCTCTGGACGTGGACGTCGAGCAAGCGGCCCAAGGCGGCCGTCTCGGCGTCGCACAGCTGCGGGAACTCCGCAGCAACATGCTGGACGGGGCAGTGGTGCTGGCACAGCTGCACGCCGAGGCCCTGCGCGGTGGTCGACGCGGCGTAACCATCGGCGGACAGCGCCGCCGCGAGGGCAGCGGGCCGGTCGTCGGCGAGGGCGACAGAGGCATAGCGACGCTCCAGATCGGCACCGCGCGCGGCGGCAAAAGCGTCGACCTGCTCGGTGCTCATGAAGCGCAGTGCGCTGACCGCCAGGGCGTCGTACGCGCTGGGACCGGCGGCATGGCCGGCGTCGGTGAGGGCGTAGAGCCGGGCGGGGCGACCGCGGGTGACGGTGCGGCGGCGTGGTTCGCGGGTGGTCACGGTGCCCTCGGCGAGCAACGCGTCGAGGTGCCGCCGGACACCCGCCGGGCCGAGCCCGAGCCGCTCCCCCAGCGTGGTCGCCGTCGACGGCCCGAGGTCAAGCAGCAGGGACAGGACCCGCTCCCGGGTGCCCGTCTGCTCCGCGCCCCTGAGGGTGCCGCTACTTTTCATCACATCAGTGTGACCTATATCGGCGACGCTGGCGACACGGGGGGTCTGTGACCCCTCCCACCGCAGCAGGCCCGCGGCGGTGAGGCGACCTACGCTCTGGCCCATGACCGGACCAGCAATTGAGGTCGTGGACCTCGTCAAGCGCTACGGCGAGCGCGCCGCTGTCAATGGCCTGTCCTTCGAGGTCCGACGGGGCACGGTGCTTGCGCTGCTCGGCCCCAACGGCGCCGGCAAGACCAGCACCGTCGAGGTGGCCGAGGGTTTCCGGCGGGCCGACGGTGGCACGGTCCGCGTCCTGGGCCTGGACCCCGGCGCGACCGAGCTGAGGGCCCGCGTCGGCGTGATGCCGCAGACCGGCGGCGGCTACCCGGGCCTGCGGGCCGGCGAGCTACTGCGGCTTGTTGCCAGCTACCACCGGCACCCCCTGGACGCTGCCGACCTGCTGAGCCGGCTCGGCCTGGACGACGTCGCGAGGCTGCCCTTCCGGCGGCTCTCCGGCGGCCAGCAGCAGCGGCTGTCCCTGGCCATGGCGGTGATCGGCCGGCCCGAGCTGGTCTTCCTGGACGAGCCCACCGCCGGGCTCGACCCGCAGGCCCGGCGCGTGACTTGGGAGCTGGTCGAGGCGCTGCGCACGGACGGCGTGACCGTGGTGCTCACGACGCACCTGATGGACGAGGCCGAGCACCTCGCTGACGACGTCGTCATCATCGATCACGGGCGGCTCGTCGCGCAGGGCTCGGTGGCCCAGCTCACCCGTACAGGTGCGGTCGGCCAGCTGCGCTTTCGCGCCACCC
>JAYTHS010000486.1:0-9697 GCA_043732345.1 Frankiales bacterium
CGCGCTCCGGGACGAGCGTTTTCGGGCTGTGGCGCAGCTTGGTAGCGCACTTGACTGGGGGTCAAGGGGTCGCAGGTTCAAATCCTGTCAGCCCGACAGTGCATGTCGAGAAACTCCGGCGACGGGACCACATCATGTGGTCCCGCCGCCGGTTTTCCACCACATGTAGTTCTCCTGTGGTGGGTCCCCGGCCCTGCGTCGTCGAGTTTCTCGACACGATTCCCCCGTGGACCGGGGATGCTCCCCGGTCTTCACCCCTGCCGTCGGTGTGGCTTCCCCCGTTCTGACCTGCGGTCGGTCCGGGCGGGGACCCCAGCGGCTCCCCCCTCAGCGGGGAGCACAGGGGACCAGAGGGGAGCCCCGACGGCGTCGCTGACCCCCGCCAGGGCTCCGGGTGGGGCCCCGATCGGCGCTCGCCCGCGGGTGCCGACGCGGCGACTGACAGCCCGCCGGGTCGACGGACGGTCCGCCCGCATGACCTCCGACCCCACGACGCCCCTCGTCCCGTCCACCGCGACCCTCACCCTCGACGAGGCCGCCGCCCTCACCGGCAAGTCCCGCGACACCATCAAGAACGACCGCGCCGACGGCCGCTACCCTCACGCCCGCCAGGACGTCCGGCAGGGCAACAAGCCCGGGACGTGGCGCATCCCGGCCATCGACCTCGTCGCGGCCGGTCGGCTGTCCGCCGCCCGCCTGGAGCAGCTGCCCGCCGAGATCAACTCCCTGCGGGAGTCGAGCACGCTCACCGCGCTGCGCGCGGAGATCGCCGAGCTCACCACCCGGCTCGCCGTCGCCGACGCGCTCGCCCTCGAGCGCGACCACGCCCGGCGCGCCCTCGAGCGCACCATTGACATCCTCGAGAGCAACCTCGGATTCCTGCGCAGCACCTCCCCGGGCAGGGCCGCCTGATGGGCCGCCCCCTGACCGGGACGGTCAAGCCCTTCGGCACCAAGTTCCGGGCCTCGTGCCCGACCGAACGCGGCTCCCGCAAGCGCGTGGAGGCGACCTTCGCCACCGAGCAGGCCGCGCAGACGTGGCGCACCTCGGCGCTGGCCACCCTGGCCGCCGGGGGCACCGTCACCCTGCCCTCGCGGCAGGAGCGCGCACTGCCGGTGGACACCGCACGCACCGTTCGCCGCCCACTGCCTGCGCCCCGCGCTGCGCATCCGGTGGCCACCACCACCTCACCCGTCGACACGAGCTTCGCCACCAACGCTGAGGCCTGGGTCACCGAGCGGTACACCACGGGGTGGAAGGGTGGAGCCGAACGGGAGATCGCCATGCGGGCGATCGTCTCGGCGATCGACACCGACCTGTTCCGAGAGGGGCTCACCCTGCAGAACGTCACCCGCCCGGCCATCCAGGCCTTCCTCGTCAGCCTTGCGCGGGCGCCCGAGCCCACCGGCGCGGCCCGTCTCCCGCAGGGGCTGGACCCCGCCACCGAGGTCACCTTCGACGAGGCCGTGCTCCTGCCGCAGATGCCCTCGCTGAGCTCGCTCAAGCGCCGCGTGAAGGACGGCAGCCTGCCGAGCCGCCTGGCCGACGGCCGACGCCTGATGACGGTCGCCGACCTGTACAGCACCACCGCAGGCCTGCTCGGTGCCCCCGATGCCACCGGCGCACCGGGCGAGCTGCGCCGAGGCCCCCGCCGCGAGGTCGGTTACTCCAACGGCGTGGTGCACACCTACGTCCAGGTCCTGCGCAACGTCTGGAAGTACGCCGCCGCCGTGGGGGTCCCGGTCAACGAGAAGTTGCTCGACGACATCACCATCCCGGTCAGCGACCGTCCGCGGTCAGCACCCCGCAAGCCCGTCGACCTCGCCACCTGTGCCGCGGTCGCCGGGGGTCTGCATCCGGTGCACCAGGTTGCCCTCTGGCTGATGCGCATCCTCGGGCTCCGGATCAGCGAGGCCTACGGCATCCTCGTCGGCGACGTCATCGACCACGGTGCCGACAAGCCCGGGGTGATCGCCATCCGCGCCCAGGGCGGCAAGACGACCGTGCGACGGGACCGGCGTACGGGGACCTTCCAGTCCGTCGACCGGGTCGAGGAGACCAAGACGCTGGCCTCGGACCGGCTTCTGCTCGTCCCGCCGGCGATGATGGTCCTTCTTCGGGTGACGATCGCCGCCTTCCACACCGACCCCGCCTCCGGTGAGGTCGACAACGACGCACGTCTGGTCCCCGGGCTCGCACAGCACGGCACCGGCGGACAGAGCGCCCTGCGCACCGCGCTGAAGCGGGCCGCCGCCGAGCTCTCGGTCGGCCACGCCGACGACGTCGACGCGACGTTCTCCATCCAGCCCCACGACCTCCGCAAGAGCCAGCTGTCCCACCTGGCCCGCAAACACGTGGAACAGCTCTGGCGACGCCGGTTCGGGGGCCACGCTGCCGGCCACGCCGTCGCTGAGCGCACCTACGTGCTCGACGACCCTGAGCTGCGTCCCATGCTCGAGCTCACCGCCGTGATCGAGGAGGAGATCACCACCGAGCTGCCCGGGGGCCTGCTCGTGCCCACCGCGCAGCGCTGCACCACCGGGAGCCAGCCGGCTCTCGCTACCCGCGCCGACGACATCGACGCCACCCTGATCGACGCCGGCTGGCTCGTGCCCGCCCACGACGGCTCCATGCCGATGCTCGACGCGGCCGCGATCGCCCTCGAGCTCGACTGCGAGGTCCAGGCCGCCCGCCGCTACCTCCGGGAAGGCCAGATCCCCTCCGTCGTGGCCGCGCAGCTCGCCCGGGGAGAGCAGCGCGTGGCCCGGTGGGACGACGTCCAAGCGGTCAAGCGCTCCCGAGAGGGGTGGACGACCGCGTCAGAGCTGGCCGTCGTCGTCGGGAAGTCCCTCCGGGTGGTCACCGACCAACTCCGCCGCGCCGAGGTCGACTCAGAGGTCTGCGGCGGTGTGCGGCTGCTCGCTCCGGACGCAGCACGAGCGGTCATCGCCCACTTCCAGGCGCTGGCCCAGCTCGCCGAGCGGTCGATGTCGATAGCGGCCGCACGATCGGAGCTGGGTGTCACGCTGCTGGTCGTTCACCACCTGATCGAGCAGGGCACCCTCATCGAGGACGCCCGCAACGCGGCCGGTGCGCGCACGGTCACCCGCGAGAGCGTCGCGGCCCACGCCGCGACCCGCCGGCCCCGGGTCCGCGGCCACTGGGACAGGTGGGCATGACGACGGAAACCGTAGTGGCGGTCGGGGAGCCGGCGGGGCAGTGCTGGCTGCTGGGTCGTCAGCGTGCCGGCCGCAGGCCCGTCCACCGGAGCCTGCGGTTGATGTGGCGGGGATGGTGAGGTGCCGACGACTGTCCGTGTCTGGGCCGTTGTCGAGGTGGCGTCACCGCGGGACACCCATCGGGGCATGACCCGCGGGTGCACGAGGCGTCGGCTGTCACGCGCACCCTGCGCAGTCAGCCCCTGACCCTGATACGGAGGGGCTGACTGGCGCGGGCCGGCGGTGGCCGGACCTTCGATGCCGGCGCCGACACACCCGTGACGGCCCGCGCCCAGGCGGCCCCGCACCCCGGGGCCGCCGCTGAACCGAAAGGACCGCCATGTCCCCCTCGACCTCACCACCCTCCTGCAAGCCTGCGACCTTGATGGCTCCACCAGCCTGACGTCGACGACCGAGCTGGAGCCTGCTGGCGGCCCGCCCGCCACCGTCGCCCCCGCGACGTACACCGCCCGCGGCACGGGCAGCACCTAGGCCTACGAGAGGCGTGGCGACAACGGGCAGCTGCGCTGGACGGTGACCCTCGACAGCAGGCAGAGCCAGTGCAACCTCGTGGAGAAGGCCCTGGTGGACGCCATCGACGGTGGCCACCCGACCCTGCCGGGGCTGCTCCGCGTGACGCTCACCTACACCCGCTCAGCTTCTCGCCGGGCGTGAAAGTGGGTTGAGAACCACTGTCGGGTGTCCGAGGGGGGACTTCCGCCCAGCTCAGTGGGTCCTGTCCCACCAGCGGACGGCCGCGCAGGCTTCTGATCAGGCGTTTTCATCTCGCACCTCCAGTGTCGGACCGTAGCGCGGACCGACGACAGCGTCGTGATCGCGCACGCAGCCACCGTCCACACCACCGATCAGCGGTGCAGGTGGCCGCCGTCGGACTCCCAGCGGGTGGTGCCGCGACGGAGGCGTCCGGGTGCGCCGGTGGGGCTGGGGCTGCTGCCGGCTCGGGGGCGGGCGGAGCCGGGGGTTCCGGGGTGGTCATGCGCCCACTGTGCGCGCCCGCGACCGCCGGCGGCAGGGGCGGTGCGCGGATCGGGACCTACGGCCCCCGTGCCGGTGACCTGCGGCCGTTGGCCGGTGCCGTGCCGGCGGCGAGGGTTCGGGTGAGCCCCGCCGCCGCGTGGTGACCCGTCCCCCTGGGAGTCCTCGTGAGCACCCGCACCGCACCCCTCGTCCCGCCCCTCGCACCCGCCGAACCGTCCGCGCGCTCCACCTTCGGGCTGCCGACCGCCACCGCCCTGGTCATCGGCTCGGTGATCGGCACCGGGGTGTTCGCCCTGCCGAGCGCGCTGGCCGCGTACGGCCCCATCAGCCTGGTCGCGTTCGTGCTGGTGACCATCGGCGCCCTCGCGCTGGCGCTCACCTTCGGCGCCCTGTCCAAGCGGGTCCCGGGCTCGGGCGGGCCCTACGTCTACGCCCGGGACGCCTTCGGGGACTTCGGCGGGTTCCTCAACGCGTGGTGCTACTGGATCACCGCATGGGCCGGCAACGCCGCCATCGTGGTCGCCCTGGTCGGCTACGTGGAGGTGTTCGTCAACACTGACCACGCCACCGCGTGGTCGATCGTCATCGCCCTCGTCGGGCTCTGGCTCCCGGCCGTGGTGAACCTCTCCGGGGTGCGGAGCATGGCCTCGGTGCAGGTGGTGACCACGGTGCTGAAGTTCGTCCCGCTGCTGCTCATGGCCACGGTGGGGCTGCTGTTCGTCAAGGCCGACAACTTCGGGGCGTTCAACGCCACCGGCACGTCGGCCGGCAGCGCCATCTCCGCGGCGGCGGCCATCGCGCTGTTCAGCTACCTCGGCATCGAGACCGCCTCGGTGGCCGCGGGCCGGGTCCGCAACCCCGCCCGCAACGTCGGACGGGCCACGGTGCTCGGGACCCTGGGCTGTGCGGTGGTCTACCTGCTCGGGACCGTCACCGTCTTCGGCACGGTCCCCAACGCCGCCCTGCAGCTCTCCACCGCCCCCTTCACCGACTCCGCGAACGCCATCGTGGGCGGCAGCTGGGCCGGCCAGGCCGTCGCCGTCGCCGCGGTCGTCTCGGGCCTCGGCGCGCTCGTCGGCTGGACCCTGGTCACGGCCGAGATGCCGATGGCCGCAGCGCAGGACCGGCTGTTCCCCGCACCGTTCGCCCGTACCCGGCGGGGCATCCCCGTCTTCGGCATCGTCAGCTCCACCGTGCTGGCGTCGGTCCTGGTCGTGTTCAGCTACACCAGCTTCGACAAGGTCTTCACCACCCTCGTCCTGCTGTCGGTGTTCACGGCGGTGGTGCCGTACCTGTTCAGCGCGGGCGCCCAGGTCTACTGGCTGCTGACCCGCGGACGGGCGACCCGCTGGCCGCACCTGGTCCGCGACGTCGGGGTCTCCGCCCTGGCCCTGGTGTTCTCGTTCTGGTCGCTGGCCGGCAGCGGCTACCAGGCCGTGTACTACGGCACGGTGGTGCTGCTGCTGGGCATCCCGCTCTACATCTGGCTCAAGGTCGGTCGGGGCGAGTACGGCGAGCAGCCCGTCACCACCGCCTCGTGACCGCGCCCACCCCGACCGACGACGCCACGACCGACGACGCCACGACCGGGGAGACCGATCCCCGCCGGCCGCTGGCGGAGCTGTACCGCCGCCTGCGGACCGGGCCGGACGGGCTGAGCGGGTCGGAGGTGCTGCGCAGCCGCACGGTGCACGGCACCAACGAGATCACCGGGGTCGGGGGCCGGCGCTGGCCCGCCGAGCTCGCCGCCCAGCTCACCCAGCCCCTGGTGGTCCTGCTGGCGGTGGCCGCAGTGCTGGCGTGGGTGGGCGGCACGCCGGCGCTGTCGTTCGCGGTGCTCGCCGTGATCGTGCTCAACGCCGGCTTCGCCTTCGTGCAGGAGCGGCAGGCCGAGCAGGCGGTCGACGCCCTCGCCGCGTTCGTGCCCGTCACCGCCCGGGTGGTCCGCGACGGGATCCGCCAGGAGGTGCCTGCAGCCGACCTGGTGCCCGGCGACGTGGTGGTGGTGGCCGAGGGCGACCGGGTGTGCGCCGACGCCCGGGTGGTGGACGGCACCGTGCTGGTCGACCTGTCCGCGCTGACCGGGGAGTCGGCCCCGGTGACCCGCTCCGAGCAGCCCGACGCCCACCTCGTGCCGCTGCTCGAGGCCGCGGACCTGCTCTTCAGCGGCACCACGTGCACCGGGGGCGAGGCCACTGCCGTGGTCACCCGCACCGGGATGCACACCGAGCTCGGCCGGATCGCGGCGCTGTCGCGGCGGGGGAGCACGGAGCCGAGCCCCCTGGAGCGGCAGGTGCGGCGGGTCACCCTCGTGATCGCGGCGGTGGCCGTCGTCATCGGGGTGGCGTTCGTGCCCGCGGGACTGGCGGCCGGGCTGGGCTGGAGCGCCGCGATCACCTTCTCCATCGGGCTCATCGTGGCCAACGTGCCGGAGGGGCTGCTGCCCACCATCACCCTGGCCCTGGCCGCCGGGGTGCGCGAGCTGGCCCGCGGCGGCGCGGTGGTGAAGCGGCTCGCCGCGGTGGAGACCCTGGGTTCGGTGACGGTGATCTGCACCGACAAGACGGGCACGCTGACCGAGAACCGGATGCGCGCCGCCCGGCTGTGGCTGGACGGCGCCGAGGACGAGGTGTCCGCACTGGCCGCCGACCCCCGCGCCCGGGTGCTCGCCGCCACGGCCGCCGCGTGCACCACGGCGCAGGCACCCGGACCGGTCAACCCCGCCGGTCTGGGTGACCCCACCGAGCTGGCCCTGCTGGCCCTGGCCACCGACCTCGGGGTGGGCACCGACGTCACCGCCCGCACGGCCGCTCGCCGAGCGGTGCACCACTTCGACCCGCACCTGACCCGGATGTCGACGGTGGACACCGAGGACGGGACCCCGGTGGTGCACGTGAAGGGGGCGCCCGAGTCGGTGGTGCCGCTCTGCACGCACGCGCTGGGCGCCGACGGCGCGCCGACCGCGCTGGACGACGCGGGGCGGGCGGCGGTGCGGCTCGTGCTGGACCGCTGGGCCGTGCGGGGGCTGCGGGTGCTGGCCGTGGCCCGCCGGCCCCTGGGCACCGACCGCGCCGACGACCGAGCCGCCGTGGAGCGCGAGCTGGTGCTGGTGGGCCTGGTGGCGCTGGTCGACCCGCCCCGGGCCAGCGTGCCCGCGGCCGTGGCCGCCGCCCACCGCGCCGGCATCCGCATCCACGTCGTCACCGGGGACTACGGACCCACCGCCGCCGAGATCGCGCGGCAGGTCGGCATCGGCGACGCCGACAGCCCCGTCGTCACCGGCGCCGAGCTGGACGCGATGGGTGACACCGAGCTCGCCGCGCTGCTGGGCGGGCCTGCGGAGATCGTGTTCGCCCGATCGTCGCCGGAGACGAAGCTGCGCATCTGCCAGGCGCTGCAGGCCCTGGGCGAGGTGGTGGCGATGACCGGGGACGGGGTGAACGACGCCCCCGCGCTGCGGCACGCCGACATCGGGGTGGCCATGGGGCGCTCGGGCACCGACGTGGCCCGCGAGGCGGCGACCATGGTGCTCACCGACGACGACTTCGCGACCATCGTGGCGGCCGTCGCGTCGGGGCGGCAGGTGTTCGCGAACGTCCGCAAGTTCGTGCTCTACATCTTCGCGCACGCCGTCCCGGAGGTGGTGCCTTTCCTGCTGTTCGCGCTCTCCGGCGGGGCGGTCCCGCTCCCGCTCACGGTGCTGCAGATCCTCGCCATCGACCTGGGCACCGAGACGTTGCCCGCCCTCGCGCTGGGCCGGGAGCCCGCCGAGCCGGGGGCGATGACCCGCCCGCCCCGGTCCCGGAGCTCGGGGGTGGTGGACCGGGCGCTCCTGCTGCGCGCGTGGCTGCTCATGGGGACGGTGTCCGCGGCCCTGGTCACCGGCGCCTACCTGCTCGTGCTCACGCGGGCCGGCTGGAGCCCGGGTGATCCCACCGGCCCCGGCACGGCCCTGCACCACGCCTACCTGCAGGCCACCACCGTCACCTTCACGGGCATCGTCGCCTGCCAGATCGGCACCGCGTTCGCCGCCCGCACCGAGCGCAGCTCGCTGGCCTCGGTGGGGGTGCTGAGCAACCCCCGGCTGCTGGGGGGCATCGCCTTCGAGCTCGCGTTCACCGCGGCCGTGGTCTACGCCCCGCCGCTGCAGGACGTCTTCGGCACGGCGGGTCTCACGCCCAGGCAGCTGCTGGCGCTCGTGCCGTTCCCGTTCGTGGTGTGGGGGGCGGACGAAGGGGTCCGCTGGATCCGCCGGCACGGGGCCTCCGCCCCGTCGCAGCGGGACCTTGGGCCCTGCCCGGCCCCGACCCCGGTGGCCAGGCTGGGACCATGACACAGACCGCGAGCCACCGGGTGCCCGTCTCCGACGCCGAGCTGAAGAACGCCGTCCTGGCCGAGCTCAGCTGGATCCCCAGCGTCAGCTCCACCCACATCGGGGTGGGGGTCGCCGACGGCGCGGTCACGCTGTCCGGGGAGGTCGACAGCTTCCCGGAGAAGCTGCTGGCCGGGAAGGCCGCGGCGCGGGTGCGCGGGGTGCGGGCCGTGGCCCAGGAGATCACCGTCCGCTCCGGCTGGGGTGCGGCCAACGACACCGACATCGCCCGTGAGGCCGGTGAGGCCGTGCACCGAGCGGTCGACGTCCCGGAGACGGTGCACGTCGCCGTGCGCAACCACGTCGTCACCCTCTCCGGGACCGCCACCTGGAACCACGAGCGCGAGGCCGCCGGCCGCGCCGTCCGCTACCTCAAGGGCGTCACCGGGGTCCTCAACACCATCGAGCTGCGGCCCACCGCCGCGGCGGCCGGGGTCAAGGCGGCGATCGGGGCCGCCCTGGTCCGCAGCTCGCAGCTGGAGGGCAAGCACATCACCGTCACGGAGGACGCCGACGGCGTCGTCACCCTGGAGGGCACGGTCCGCTCCTGGGCCGAGCGCCGCGCCGCCGAGCACGCGAGCTGGTCCGCGCCGGGCGTCACCGGGGTGCTGGATCACCTGCGCATCGAGTACTGACCCCCGCCCACCCCCGCCCCACCCGCACCTGCTCGAGGAAGGGAGCTGCTGTGCACCGCACGCTCGGAGTCCACTCGGAGGTCGGCGTCCTGCGCCAGGCCGTCCTGCACCGCCCGGGGCTGGAGCTCAGCCGCCTCACGCCCCGCACCTGCCGGGACCTGCTGTTCGACGACGTCCTCTGGGCGGCGAAGGCCCGGGAGGAGCACGACACCTTCGCCCAGGTGCTGCGCGAGCAGGGGGTGACCGTGCACCACTGGGACACCCTGCTCGCCGAGACCCTGGAGCTGCCCGACGCACGGGCGTTCGTGCTGGACCGGGTGTGCACCCCGGAGCGGGTGGGCCCGACGCTGGTGGCGCCGCTGCGCGAGCTGCTCGAGAAGGTCGACGCCGCGGCGCTGGCCGAGCTGCTCGTCGGGGGCGTGACCCGCGCCGACCTCTCACCGCTGCACGTGCACAGCCTGCGCTGGGCCACC
>JAYTHS010000487.1:0-2927 GCA_043732345.1 Frankiales bacterium
TCGGTAGCCGGATCTGGGTCGAGGGCAAGCACGACGCCGAGCTCGTCGAGCGGGTGTGGGGTCACGACCTACGGGTCGAGGGCGTCGTCGTCGAGCCGCTGGACGGGGTGGATGACCTCGCCGCGCTGGTCCGTCGGTTCGCCCCGACCCGGCAGCGCCGGCTGGGGGTGCTGGTCGACCACCTGGTGGGGGGCAGCAAGGAGTCGCGCCTCGTCGCCGAGGTCTCGCACCCGCAGGTGCTCGTGACCGGGCACCCCTACGTCGACGTGTGGCAGGCGGTGAAGCCATCGGCCGTCGGCATCATCGCCTGGCCCGTCATAGCCCGGGGCCTGCCGTGGAAGGAGGGTGTCTGCGCCGCCCTGGGCTGGGGCCAGCCGTGGGAGGGGTGGCGCCGGGTGCTGGCGGCGGTCGACTCGTGGAAGGACCTCGAGGTGCCGCTGCTGCGGTCCGTCGAGCAGCTCATCGACTTCGTCACCGAGCCCTGAGCCGGTCACGACGAAGGGCGGCCCCCCGTGCGGGGGACCGTCCTGTCGGTGGTGCGGGCTCTAAAAGACCCGGCGCCGGTTGCCGCCGATCGGGACGAAGTTCAGCACGAGGCCGACGATCAGCAGGATGATCCCGATGGTGAACAAAACGCCAAGGCTAGGCACCAGCAGGCCGATGATGAGCAGGACGAGGCCGAGGACGATCATCTGGGAGGTGCTCCTTCGCGGGACGGTTCACCGTGGTCGGTGCGTGTCCACCTTCTGCCCAGCGACCGGGCGATCACACCTGGGGGGCCGACCGTCTGATGATCGCTGACAGCTCTCCGATGCGGACCGGGGTGTCGCGAGGCCCTGCTGTCAGGCCGCTCGCCTAGGCTTCGGGACGTTCCCCGCTGGCCGCCCTTCCCCCCGCAGGCCGCCCCTCCGCAACCGGGAAGAGCCGCTCCACCGTGACCTCGCCAGCCCCCGAACTCTCTGCTGCAGCGCCGCTGCGCGCCTGGCAGCGCACTGCGCTGGTGTCCTACCTGCGGAGCAACCCCCGCGACTTCCTGGCGGTCGCGACCCCGGGTGCCGGCAAGACCACCTTCGCCCTGCGCATCGCCAGCGAACTGCTGGACAGCGGCGCTGTGCAGGCGATCACCGTCGTCGCACCTACCGAGCACCTGAAGGCCCAGTGGGCCGACGCCGCCGCCCGGGTGGGCATCATGCTCGACCCCGGGTTCCGCAACGCGATGGGCAGCACCAGCGCCGACTTCCACGGTGTGGTGCTCACCTACGCCGGCGTCGCGGCGCACCCGCTGCTGCACCGGGCTCGCACCGAGCGGCGTCGCACCCTCGTCGTGCTCGACGAGGTGCACCACGCCGGCGACGCCCTGTCCTGGGGCGACGCCGTCAAGGAGGCCTTCGAGCCCGCGACCCGGCGGCTCGCGCTGACCGGGACCCCCTTCCGCTCCGACACCAACCCGATCCCGTTCGTGCGCTACGAGCAGGGCGCCGACGGCATCACCCGCTCGGCCAGCGACCATGCCTACGGCTACAGCGACGCGCTGCGGGACGGCGTCGTACGGCCTGTCCTGTTCCTGGCGTACAGCGGTACGGCGACGTGGCGGACCAGGGCGGGGGAGGAGGTCAGTGCGACCCTGGGCGAGCCCCTCACGGCCGAGCAGACCTCGCACGCCTGGCGCACCGCGCTGGACCCGCACGGCGACTTCATGCCTGCGGTGCTCGCCGGTGCGGACCGGCGGCTCACCGAGGTGCGCCGCGGGGTGCCCGACGCCGCCGGGATGGTCATCGCGAGCGACCACAAGAGCGCCCGGCTCTACGCCGAACTGCTGCAGGGGATCACCGGCCGGATGCCCGTCGTTGTGCTGTCCGACGACCCCGGGGCGTCCCGCCGGATCGGGCAGTTCGACCGGTCCGACGAGCGGTGGCTGGTGGCCGTGCGGATGGTCAGCGAGGGCGTGGACATCCCCCGCCTCGCCGTCGGGGTGTACGCGACGTCGGTGTCGACGCCGCTGTTTTTCGCCCAGGCCGTCGGGCGCTTCGTCCGGGCCCGGCGACCGGGGGAGACCGCCTCGGTGTTCCTGCCGTCCGTGCCCGTGCTGCTCGAGCTCGCGTCGCAGTTGGAGGCCGAGCGCGACCATGCTCTGGATGGCCCGGCCCGGGACGTGTTCCTGGCCGACGAGCTGCTGGCCGCCGCCAACCGGACGGAGACGGACGGCCAGGACGACGGTGCGTTCACCCCGCTGCAGGCCTCCGCCCACCTGGACCGGGTGCTGTACGACGGGGGCGAGTACGGCACCGGCGCGGAGATCGGGTCCGACGACGAGCAGGACTTCCTCGGACTACCAGGGCTTCTCGCACCCGAGCAGGTCGCCGTGCTGCTCCAGCAGCACCAGGCCAAGCAGCAGCGCAACCAGTCGGCCACCCCCGTCCGGACCCCGGCCCGGGACGAGGCGGTGTCGGCTCACCGGGTCCTTTCCGGGATGCGCAAGGAGCTCAACGGCCTGGTTGGTGCCTGGCACCACCGGACGAGCACGCCGCACGCGGCGATCCACGCGCAGCTGCGCACCGCCTGCGGGGGGCCGCCGAGTGCCCAGGCCACCGCGCTGCAGCTGCAGGACCGGATTGAGACGATCCGGCGGTGGGCACGAGAGCGCTAGGTCATCGGGTGTCCCACGGGTGTGCCCGGGTTCCCCGCGCACGTTGTCGGGTTGGCCGAGGGCGCCGTCGGACGCACGACGAGGGCGTCGAGCAGGACCTGGGTGGAGCGGGCCACGTCGGCGACCGCTGCCTCGAAGGCCTCGGCGTTGCCCTTTGCCGGCGCCCGCATGCCCGCGACCTTGCGGACGTACTGCAGCGCGGCTGCGGTCACGTCGTCGGCCGTGGGCTCCGGGGTGTACGGCGGACGCAGCGACTTGATGCTCCGGCACACGGGTGCGG
>JAYTHS010000488.1:0-2896 GCA_043732345.1 Frankiales bacterium
CTGCCCCCGCCCGTGCTCACCGAGGTCAGCGACGGGGTGTTCGCCTACGTCCAGCCCGACGGCACCTGGTGGGTGAACAACACCGGGTTGGTCGTCGGCGAGCGGGGTGCGGTGGGCATCGACAGCTGCGCCACCGAGCGACGGACCCGCGCCTGGGTGGACACCATCGCCCGCACCACCGACGCGCCGGTGCGCACCCTCGTCAACACCCACCACCACGGGGACCACACCCACGGCAACTGGCTGTTCCCGGGAGCCACGATCGTCGGCCACGAGGGCACCCGGGCGGGGGTGCTCGCCGCCGGGGTCATGCCCACCCAGGACTTCTGGACGCCGTTCGACCTGGGCGAGGTGCAGGTGGCGCCGCCGTTTCTCACCTACACCGAGGGGGTGACGCTGTGGGTCGACGACCTGCGCTGCGAGGTGCGCCACGTGGGCACCCCGGCCCACACCACCAACGACTCCATCGTCTGGCTGCCCGAGCGCCGGACGCTGTTCGCGGGCGACCTGCTCTTCGCCGGGGGCACCCCGTTCCTCGTCATGGGCTCGCTCACCGGGGCCATCGAGGTGCTGACCGACGTCCTGGCACCGCTGGGGGCCGAGACCATCGTCGCCGGGCACGGCCCGGTGGCCGACGGCAGCCTGGTCGACGACGTCCTCGGGTACCTGCGCTGGCTGGACGGGGTGGCCCGCGACTCCTTCGACGCCGGGGTGGCGCCGCTGGAGGCCGCCCGCCAGGTCGACCTCGGGCCGTACGCGGAGTGGGCCGACCCGGAGCGCATCGTCGGCAACCTGCACCGCGCGCACGCCGAGCTCAGCGGGGTGGAGCGCGGCGGGAGGATCGATGTGGGCGCGGCCCTGACGGACATGGTGGCCTTCAACGGTGGCCACAAGCTCACCTGCATCGCATGAGGTTCGCGACCTACCTCTCCCCGACCGACGGCGCCGAGCACGTGGGCCTGGTGGTGGAGGACGCGCTGCGCGGGCTGCCCGACCCCCGTCTCGTCGACCTTCTCGCACCCGAACGGCTGGCCGACGCCGCCGAGCGGGCCCACCGTGCCCCGTTCGAGGTGCTGGCCCTCGACGACGCCGAGCTGCGCGCGCCGATCCCCGTGCCGCCGTCGATCCGCGACTTCATGGCCTTCGAGGCGCACGTGCGCACCGCCTACCAGGCGCTGGGCCGCGAGGTGCCCCCCACCTGGTACGAGCTGCCCGTCTTCTACTTCACCAACCCCGCGGCGGTGCTCGGCCCGCACGACGACGTGCCCGTCTCCCCCGGCTCGTCGGCGTTCGACTACGAGCTGGAGGTGGCCGCCGTCATCGGCACGGCCGGCTCCGACCTGCACCCAGACGAGGCGCTGGCCCACGTCGCCGGGTACACGGTGCTGTGCGACTGGAGCGCGCGGGACCTGCAGCGGCAGGAGATGACGCTGGGGCTGGGGCCGGCCAAGGGCAAGGACGGCGCGACGAGCCTCGGCCCGTGGCTGCTCACCCCGGACGAGCTGGGCGACGGGGCGCTGGCGATGACGGCCACCGTGAACGGCCAGGAGTGGAGCAGGGGGAACCTGGGCGAGCTGCACTGGAGCGTCGCCGAGCTGGTCGCCTACGCCTCGCGGGGTACCCGGCTGCGCCCGGGCGACGTGCTCGGCACCGGGACGGTGGGCACCGGCTGCATCCTGGAGCTGCAGGCCACGCACGGCGCGCAGACCCGGCCCTACCTCGCGCCGGGTGACCGGGTCCGCCTGGCGGTGGAGCGGATGGGGGCCGTCGACGCGCGGATCGTGCCCGGTGCGGCCGTGCACCCCTTGCGCTGAGCGCGCGTTCGCACCCGCCGATGCTTGCCCCCGGCCACCGACGAGTTTATGGTCGCCGTAGTTCACGAGAGGCATCGCTCAGCCCTGCGGCTTGATGTCCGGCAACCCTCCCATCGGGGTGCTCCTGCAGGAAGAACTGGTTGGCGCGATCGCGCCGGCAACGATGGGCCACCGGTCACCCGTGGGGTCCACGACCCAGGGACCCACCATGGCCACGCCCAAGCCCATCACTCTCATTCCGCCCGCTGTCCCTGTTCCGCCTGCCGCCGATCACCGGCTGTGGGCCACCGTGCCCGACGGCGCCGACGACCTCGCTGGCCTGCTCGGTGACGGTCCCTCACCGCGGGTGCCCTTCGACCAGGCCGGTCACCTCAAAGCCGAGATCACCGGGGCGGGTCGGGTCCGCCGCGGCGAGGCGGTGGCACGGGTGCTCCGCGCCCGCCCCCGGCTGGAGCCGGTCGACCCTCGCCGGTTGCTCGCCACCCAGGGTGGGCTGGACCGGGAGGGCATCCGCTACTACCTCAGCACCGGCTTCACCCGGTGGGGACTGACCTACGCCGACCGAGACAGCGTCGGCAACGCCGACCCGGTCATCCTGGTTCGGGCCCGCGACGGTGCCCGGCTCATCCTCGCCGGGCACCACCGGTCCACCGTCGCCCTGCTGCGGGGACAACCACTGCTGGCCCGGGTCGTCCGGGAGGACCACCCGGCCGGGAGCCTGGCTGAGCCGGGTGCGCACCACGTCACCCCGCTGCTCAGCTTCGGCTCGGACACCCCACCGTGGCCGTGCACCCGCCACGAGCAACCCTCCGCCGCTACCGAGGCGATCCGCTGCGGCCACGGCGTGCACGTTCCCGACCCGGACACCGCCGCCTGCGTGCTGCGCGAGCTCGGGGCCCCAGGTGACCAGGCGGAGACACGGGTGCGTTACGCGCTCACCGGACGGCTCTCGTGATCACCCGGCTGCCGCTGGGACCGTGCCAGAGCTACGCCGCCGGGCACCAGACGCACTGGGCCATGGCCAAGCAGTACCGCAGCCGGGGTCAGAAGGGCACCATCCTGGGCTTCCGGGGGAACTTCAC
>JAYTHS010000489.1:0-2895 GCA_043732345.1 Frankiales bacterium
GTCGAAGCAGACCAGCTCGCCGGACTGAGGGAGCCACTCCCGGGCGGGGTCCTCGGCGTAGAGCCGGACCTCGATGGCGTGGCCGGTGAGGCCGGGGGACAGCGCCTGCGGCGGCAACGGCAGCCCCGCCGCTACCTCGAGCTGCAGCCGGACCAGGTCCAGGCCCGTCACCGCCTCGGTGACGGGGTGCTCGACCTGTAGTCGGGTGTTGAGCTCGAGGAAGAAGAACGCGCCGCTGCGGTCCAGCAGGAACTCCACCGTGCCGGCACCGACGTAGTCGACGACCCCCGCAGCGCGTACGGCGGCGTCCTGCAGCCGGGCGCGCAGACCGGCGTCGACGGCCGGTGAGGGGGACTCCTCCAGCACCTTCTGGTGGCGTCGCTGGATCGAGCACTCGCGCTCACCCATCGCGGTGAGGGTGCCGTGGGTGTCTCCGAACACCTGCACCTCGATGTGCCGGGGCTGCTCGAGCAGCCGCTCGAGGAAGACCGTGCCGTCCCCGAAGGCCGACTGCGCCTCGCGGCGAGCGCCCTCGACGGCGTCCTGCAGGGCCTCGGGCGCATGGACCTCGCGCATCCCGCGGCCACCGCCGCCGAACGACGCCTTGACCAGGACGGGGAAGCCGACCTCCCCGGCGGCGGCCAGCAGCGCCTTGCCGGTCAGGCCGGTCACCTCGGCGCTCGGCAGCGTCGGGACCCCCGCCGCGACCATCAGCCGCTTGGCGCTGAGCTTGTCGCCCATGGCCGCGATGGCACGCGCCGATGGGCCGACGAAGACCAGCCCCGCGTCGGTGACCGCCCGGGCGAAGTCGGCGTTCTCGGACAGGAAGCCGTAGCCGGGGTGCACGCAGTCGGCCCCGGTCCGCAGGGCCGCCTCGACGACGAGGTCGATCCGCAGGTAGGTGTCGGCGGGGGCGGCTCCCGGCAGGTGGACGGCCAGGTCGGCGTCGCGGACGAACGCTGCACCGCTGTCGGGCGTCGAGTGGACCGCGACGGTCCGCAGCCCCATCTGCCGGGCGGTGCGGAACACCCGCCGGGCGATCTCGCCCCGGTTGGCGACCAGCAGGCACGTCAACCCGCTCACAGGCGGCGTCGTCACAGGAGGTGTCGTCACAGGCGGAACACCCCCCACCCGCCGTGCAGACCCTCGACGGGAGAGCCATGGACGACCGAGAGCGCCAGGCCCAGCACCGTGCGGGTGTCGCGCGGGTCGATGATGCCGTCGTCGTACAGCCGTCCAGACAGGAACAGCGCGAGCGACTCGGCCTCGATCTGCTGCTCCACAGCAGTTCTCATCATCGCCGCACCCTCCTCGTCGTAGGGCCGGCCCTGCGCCTGTGCGCTCGCGCGGCCCACGATGTCGAGCACGCCGGCCAGCTGGGCGGGGCCCATGACGGCGCTCTTGGCACCGGGCCACGCAAACAGGAAGCGCGGGTCGAAGGCGCGCCCGCACATGCCGTAGTTGCCGGCGCCGTACGACGCCCCGATGTTCAGTGTCAGGTGCGGGACCCGGCTGTTGGAGACGGCGTTGATCATCTGTGAGCCGGCCTTGATGATGCCGTCCTGCTCGTAGCTGGTCCCGACCATGTAGCCCGTCGTGTTCTGCAGGAACAGCAGCGGGGTGTCGGCCGAGTTGGCGAGCTGGATGAATTGCGCGGCCTTCTCGGCGTCCTGCCGGAACAGCACGCCGCGGGAGTTGGCCAGGACCCCCACGGGGTAGCCGTGGATGCTTGCCCAGCCGGTGACGAGGGACGTGCCGTAGAGCGGCTTGTGCTCGTCGAAGCGGCTGCCGTCGACGACGTGCGCGAGGACCTCGCGGGGGTCCAGCGGCTGCTTGAGGTCTGCGGGCGCGAGGTCGAGCAGGCCGTCGGGGTCGCGCAGTGGCGGGTCGGCGGGACGGGACGGTCCGGGGCCGTGCTTGCGGTGGTGGAGGTTCCGGACGACCTGCCGACCGAGCCGGAGGGCGTCGAGCTCGTCGGTGGCGAGGTGGTCGGCGCTGCCGGAGGTGCGGGCGTGCATCGAGGCACCGCCGAGCGACTCCTCGTCGGCCTCCTCGCCGGTGGCCATCTTGACCAGTGGCGGGCCGGCGAGGAAGACCTTGCTGGCCCCGTCGATCATGACGACGTGGTCGCTCATGCCGGGCACGTAGGCGCCGCCGGCCGTGCTGTTGCCGAAGACCAGCGACACCGTCGGGATGCCGGCCGAGGACAGCCGGGTCAGGTTGCGAAAACCCCGGCCGCCGGGCACGAAGATCTCCGCCTGGGTCGGTAGGTCGGCGCCCCCGGACTCGACCAGGCTGACGAACGGCAGCCGGTTGGCCTCGGCGATGTCGTGGGCGCGCCCGGCCTTTTTCAGGGTCCAGGGGTTGGAGGTCCCGCCCCGCACGGTCGGGTCGTTGGCGCTGATCATCACCTCGACGCCCTCGACCACGCCGATCCCGGTGACCAGGCCCGCGCCGACCGGGAAGTCGGTGCCCCAGGCGGCGTACGGCGAGAGCTCCAGGAAGGGGCTGTCCCTGTCCAGCAGCAGCTCGATGCGCTCGCGGACCGTCAGCTTGCCGCGGGCCCGGTGCCGGGCCAGCGAGCGCTCGCTGCCACCGAGGTTGACCCCGGCCCGGACCTGCTCGAGCTCGTCGAGCTGGCGGAGCACGGTCTCGCGGTTGCCCGTCGCGAGCTCGGGCGGGGCGGTGTCCGTCACGGGCTGACCTCTTCCAGCAGGCGGGTGGGGACCTCGACGACCCGGGACCGCAGCCACTCGCCGACGGCCTTGCCCTGCGGGTCGAAGCGGGTGCCGGCGGCGACGCCCTGCCCGAGCAGGCCGGGGACCTGGAACAGCACGGCCCGCAGCCCGGGCAGCAGCTCGCGGGTGACCGGCAGGCCTCGTGCCTCGGGCAGCA
>JAYTHS010000490.1:0-2891 GCA_043732345.1 Frankiales bacterium
GCAGTCGGCTCGGCGCTGTGCGTACTGCCCGTCGAGCAGGCGGTGGCTCGCGCGAGTGTCGATGACGAGCAGCTCGAGGCCTGCGGCGGTCAGGCCGAGCGGCAGGTGCTCGGTGGAGGAGTCGCGGCAGTCCAGCAGCAGGGCCGTGCCTGCGCGGGCCAGCAGCGCGACGGTCTGGTCCATGCAACCGGTGGGCGCACCCACGGCCTCGTTCTCGGCGCGCACACAGGCAGCGACCAGGTCCTCGCGGCGGGCCCTGTCCTGTACGACGGCCAGAGCAACAGCGCAGGTCAGCGCCGCGGAGGAGGAGAGCCCGGCGCCGACGGGCACGGTGGAGTCGACGTGCAGGTCGACCCCGCCGACGGCGATCCCGGCCTCGCGCAGCGCCCACAGCACGCCGGTGGGGTACGCCGTCCAGCCTGGGCCCACCTCGCCCACCCTGCCGGTGAACGTCGGGGTGGCCTGCCGGCTGGTGATCCGCACCCGGTCGTCGTTGCGCAGCGACGCGGCCACCGTGGTCCGGTGCGGCAGGGCCACCGGCAGGCAGAAGCCGGCGTTGTAGTCGGTGTGCTCCCCGATGAGGTTCACCCGTCCCGGAGCGGCCCACACCCCGTCCGGGGCGCGCCCGAAGGCGCGGGTGGCATCGTCGGCGGTGCGCTGGACGAGGTCGGTCGGTTCGAGGAACACCGGCGGCGGGCTGGGTCTCACCGTGGGGGTGCTACGGCTCACGAGGACACCTCGCGCAGCCGCGCCGCGATGGTCTCCGGGATGGCGTCGTTGACCCAGGCGCCCATGCCGGACTCGGAACCGGCGAGGTACTTGAGCTTGCCGGGCGCGCGGAGCACGGAGAACACCTGCAGGTGCAGCCGGCCCAGCTCCCGGCCCGGCCCGACCGGGGCCTGGTGCCAGCCGGCGATGTAGGGCACCCGGGCCACCCCGGGGAAGAACCGGTCCACCCTGCGCAACAGCTCCTGGTAGACGTCCGCGAGCTCGTCGCGCTCGTCGGCGTCGAGCGTCGCGAGGTCGGGGACGTCGCGGTGCGGGGCCAGGTGCACCTCGAGGGGCCACCGGGCCGCCGTGGGCACGTAGGCGCTCCAGTGTTCGCCGGCCAGCACCATCCGGGTGCCCGCGCGCTGCTCGTGGTGCAGCACGTCGCGGAGCAGGTTGCCCCCGGTGCGGCGGGCGTGTGCGCGGGCCTGGACGAGCATGGCCGCGGTGCGCGGGGGGACGAAGGGGTAGGCGTAGATCTGGCCGTGCGGGTGCGCCAGGGTCACCCCGATCTCCTCGCCGCGGTTCTCGAAGCAGAACACCTGCTGCACACCGTCGATGGCCGACAGCTCTGCGGTGCGCTGCGCCCAGGCGGTGACCACGGTGCGCATCCGGCGGCGGCTCAGCTCGGAGACCGAGGCGTTGTGGTCGCTGGAGAAGCACACCACCTCGCACCGCCCGCCCGCCGGCCGGTCGGGGACCCCCAGCCGGGGCTCGGTCACCGCCGCGTCGAGCTGGGCCCCGGGGGAGAAGCTGGGAAAGCGGTTGCCGAACACGGCCACGTCGTAGTCGGGTTCGGGGACCTCCGTGGGGTGCGCGCCATCGCGGGTCGGGCACAGCGGGCAGTCGGCCCTGGCCGGCAGGTGGGTGCGGGTCATCCGGTGCGCGGCGATGGTCACCCACTCGCCGGTGAGCACGTCGAGACGCAGGGTCCCGGCCTCGGTCGCTGCCCCCAGCCCTCGCCGGTCGACCCCGTCGTGCACCTGCGGAGCTGCGGCGGCCCGGCCCGGGCGGACGCCTCCAGCGTCATCGAAGTAGAGCAGCTCGCGGCCGTCGGCCATGGGTCGGCGGCTCATCGTTGCTCCCGCGTCGGTGCCCTCGGCGGCCGGGGAGCGGCCCTGCTCCGCCGCGGTCATCGCTGTCGGCCCCTCACGACAGATCCTCCAGGGCCTGGGCCAGCTCGAGCTCCGGGTTGGAGCCGGCGCTGGTCACGACGAGCCGGCCGACGGCCTCGGCGAGCACGGTGCGCGCGGGCTGGTCCAGCCCGTCGTCGGTGACGAGCACGTCCACCTCGTCCAGGGCCGCGATCGTCGACAGCCCCACCACGTTCCACTTGGTGCTGTCCGCCAGCACCACCAGGCGCCGGGCGCACGCCACGAGGGCCCGGTTGGTCTCGGCCTCGGCCAAGTTCGGGGTGGTGAGCCCGGCCTGGGCGTCGAGCCCGTGCACCCCGAGGAACAGCCAGTCGGTGTGCAAGGTCCGCAGGGCAGCCACCGACACCGGGCCCACGAGCGCGTCCGACGGGGTCCGCACCCCGCCGGTGAGCACCAGGGTCGCGTCCTTGCGGTGGGACTCGTGGAACAGCTGCGCCACCGGAACCGAGTTGGTCACCACCGTCAGGTCGGGCACCGTGAGCAGCTCCCTGGCCAGCGCGAACGTGGTGGTGCCGGCGGAGATGGCCACCGCCGATCCCGGCTCGACGAGTGCGGCGGCCGCCCGGGCGATGGCGGCCTTCTCCTCGCTCTGCAGCCCCGACTTCACCGTGAAGCCGGGCTCGTAGGTGCTGCGGGGAGCCACCTCGGTGGCCCCGCCGTGGACCCTGGCGACGAGACCGCGCGAGGCCAGCACCTCGAGGTCGCGCCGCACGGTCATGTCCGAGACACCGAGCAGCTCGATGAGCTCGGAGACGCGGGCGCCCCCATCGGCGCGGACGAGCTCGAGGATGCGCTCCTGGCGCTGGCGGGCGAGCACCGGGCTCAGGCCTCCTGCGCGACGGTGGCGCCGCGGCCCCGCCTGCGTCCCGGCCGCAACGCCGGGTCGTCGTCAGCGCCGAGCGCCGCTCCGCTGGCCGGCCAGTTCTGCATACCTGCACAGTGGCGGGGGCAATGGCAAAAGTCAACATG
>JAYTHS010000491.1:0-2842 GCA_043732345.1 Frankiales bacterium
ACGACCCGGCCGGGCTGCCCCCGAGGCGTCCCTGCGGCGCACCGTCAGAGCGGACTGCCGGTGGTCCCGAGCAGGCGCAGGCGGGCGAACTCGACGACCTGCTGGGCGACGGTCTCGAGCTGGAACCTCGCCGCCGGGTCGGTCACCTCGCCGTCGGCGTCGAAGGCCGCCCCGCCCGAGGCGTTCACCGTCGCCCCCAGGGGGCTCGGCCAGCCGCGCAGGGCGTGCACGGTCACCCGCAGGCTGTGCATCGTCGACACCGTGGCCTGCCAGCCGTGGGCCACGGCGATGCAGCCGACCGGCAGCCCGTCGAGGTACGGCCGGTCGTCCCGGGCAAGGTCCTCCACGTAGTCGAGGGCGTTCTTCAGCATCCCGCTCATCGCCCCGTGGTAGCCGGGGCTCGATAGGAGCACCGCGTCGGCGGCCCGCACGGCCGCCACCAGCCGGAGCGCCTGCGGCGACCGCTCCGTCGTCTCGGTGTCGTAGATGGGCAGCATCAGCTCGCGGCCCGCCAGCACGTCCAGCTCGGCCCCGGCCCGCACGGCTGCCGCCCCCGCGAACCGCAGCGCCAACTCCGAGCTCGACCCGGGGCGCGTCGACCCGCCCAGGCACAGGACGCGGACGGGCGGTGGCGGCACGGGCGCTCCTGACACGGGGTCCGGTCGCGGGCCGACCGGGTTCCTACAGTCTGGCGCACCCTCCCGGCGTACGGCCCGTCCACCGGGGCAGGCAAAGATGGTCACGGCGCCGACCCGGCACCTGCGCACGTCCCCCTGACCCCGGAAGGCCTTCAGATGACCAGACCCGCCCCCACCGCCCACGTCGCCTCCAGCGGGACCTTCTCCCTCGGCGGCGACCTGCCCGTCCACCGCCTGGGCTTTGGCGCCATGCGCATCGTCGGCAAGGGCGTGTGGGGGGACCCCGCGGACCGCGACACGGCCAAGGCCGTCCTGCGCCGTGCCGTCGAGCTCGGGGTCGACTTCATCGACACCGCTGACAGCTACGGGCCCTACATCTCCGAGGACCTCATCCGCGAGGCCCTGCACCCTTACGACGGGGTCGTGATCGCGACCAAGGGCGGCCTCACCCGCTTCGCGCCCGACCAGTGGGAGCAGGTCGGCCGCCCGGAGTACCTGCGGCAGTGCGTGCACATGAGCCTGCGCCGCCTCGGCGTCGAGCAGCTCGACCTGTGGCAGCTGCACCGCATCGATGCCCAGGTGCCGGTCGAGGAGAGCCTCGGCGCGGTCAAGGAGCTGCAGGAGCAGGGGCTGATCAAGCACGTCGGGATGTCCGAGGTGTCGGTCGCCGAGATCGAGCAGGCGCGCAAGGTCGTCGACGTCGTCAGCGTCCAGAACCTCTACAACGTAGCCAACCGGCAGTCCGAGGAGCAGCTCGCCTACTGCGAGGCCAACGGCATCGGCTTCATCCCGTGGTTCCCCGTCGCCAGCGGCGACCTCGCCCGGCCCGGCGGGGTCCTGGACGTCATCAGCAAGGAGACCGGGCACACGCCCGCCCAGCTGGCGCTGGCCTGGCTGCTGCGCCGCTCCCCCGTGATGTTGCCGATCCCGGGCACCGGCTCGGTCGCGCACCTCGAGGAGAACTGCGCCGCCGCGCAGGTCGAGCTCACCGACGGGCAGTTCGAGGCGCTGTCGGCCGCAACCGGCTGACCCACCGCCGACGTGTGATCCACGGAACCGCAACCCTCACCGGTCACGTGCTGCATGAGGGTTCGGGTTCCGTGGATCACCGCCGGTGGCCGCCGGGCTCAGGTGGGCGCGGATCATTACCCTCAGGGGCATGCCCCAGCTGCGCGTCGGACTCGCCCAAGTCGACACGACGGTCGGCGACCTCGCGGGCAACGCGGACCTGGTCAGCAGCTGGGTCCAGCACGCCGTGCAGGCGGGCTGCCACCTGGTGCTGTTCCCCGAGATGACGCTCACCGGCTACCCGGCCGAGGACCTCGTGCTGCGGTCGTCGTTCGTGCAGGCCTCCCGCGAGGCAGTCGACGCCCTCGCCATCCGGCTCGACCACGAGGGCGCCGGCGAGGTCGCCGTCGCCGTCGGCTACTGCGACCGGAGCGACACCCCGGCCCCGGCCGTGGGCCGCCCCGCCGGCGAGCCGCAGAACGCCCTCGCCGTCCTGTGGCGTGGAGCCGTGGTCGCCCGGTACGCCAAGCACCATCTGCCCAACTACGGCGTCTTCGACGAGGCCCGCTACTTCGTGCGCGGGGACCGGTTCCCCGTCCTGCGGCTGCACGGCGTCGACGTGGGGCTCACCATCTGCGAGGACCTCTGGCAGGAGGGCGGGCCGGTCCACGTCGCGAAGGCTTGCCAGACAGGACTTCTGCTCTGCGTCAACGGCTCGCCGTACGAGCGGGGCAAGGACGACGTGCGGGGCGAGCTGGTGGCCCGCAGGGCCCAGCAGGCCACGTCGGCGCTGGTCTACGTCAACCTCGTCGGCGGGCAGGACGAGCTGGTCTTCGACGGCGACTCGATCGTCGTCGACTCCGGTGGCGAGGTTGTCGCGAGGGCGCCGGTCTTCGAGGAGGGGCTCATGGTGGTCGACCTCGACCTGCCGCTGGCTACCTCGACCCTGGAGGGACCGGTCGACGCCGGCGACGGGACGACGATGACGATCGTACGGGTCGACCTGACGGCCGACCCGCTGTCGGCATGGCGGCCGCTGGTGCCCGGCATCGCCGTACCGCTGCAGGACGAGGCGGAGGTCTGGGCCGCGCTGGTGACCGCGACCCGCGACTACATCGAGAAGAACGGCTTCGCCAGCGTCGTCGTCGGGCTGTCCGGAGGGATTGACTCCGCCGTCGTGTCGACGATCGCCGCCG
>JAYTHS010000492.1:0-9403 GCA_043732345.1 Frankiales bacterium
CGCAACGCGGTGTCCTCCAGCAACACCGCAAGGCACTCAGCCGACAGCACCGGCTGGACCCGACGACAGGCCCAATCCCTCGGCAACACCATCGGCGCACCAGTGGGGCGCATGACCCCAACCTAACGTCAGGGTCCGACAGTTCCCACGACGGCACGGAGCCCTGGACGGCACGGAGCCCCCGGGGACCAGCACCGCTCGCCTTCCCCTTGCGAGCGGGGCCGGGGCACCGGGGGCCTCGTGGGGGGCACGCTAGGAGGCCGGACAAGGCCCGTCAACGGAGGATCCGGCCCCCCTGTGGACGCGCCTGGGGATGGGGTGGGGACAGCGTGGCGTGTCGCTGTGGACGAGGTTCTCCACCGGTTGTGGACAAGTCTGTGGACGACAGCGGCACCCTGGCTGACCTGCGATGACTGCAAGATGGCCTGTGGGTGGACAGCGAATGTCGCAGTTCTGGACATCTCCTCGCCCCCGTCGACCTTGCCGGGCGCTCAAGACGCCGTGGACAGGCTCAGCTACTCCGGACGTACCTGGCCAGACCGCCAGGAGCCCTCAGGCGCCCGGGAGCGGCGGGTCGTCAGACCCGCGGGCGTCGTCATCGAGCTCGCCGTCGAGGTCCTTGTCGAGGTCGCGCAGGCCGGCGTCCCAGTCGACGGCACCGATGTCCGGTGCTGTCCCGAGTGGCGAGGCGTCGTCCCCGGTGAGGGCGCCGGTGCCGGCCGCGAAGCCGAGTGGGTCGTCGAGGTCGCTCGGGCCGGGGAGCAGGTCCGGGTGCGCCCACAGGCCGTCGCGGCCCTCGACACCCCGGGCGGCCTGAACGGCCTCCCAGAGCTGCGCCGCCTCCCGCAGGCGTCGTGGCCGGAGCTGCAGGCCGACGAGCGTGGCGAAGGTCTGCTCGGCCGGCCCACCCGAGGCGCGGCGTCGCCGTACGGTCTCGCGCAGGGCCACGGCGTGCGGGAGCGTGCCGGAGGCGGCCTGGTCGACGACCAGGTCGACCCAGCCCTCGACGAGGGCCAGGGCGGTCTCGAGCCGGGCCAGGGCAGCCTGCTGGGCCGGGGTCGGCTCCTGCTCGAACACGCCCGACCCGAGAGCCTCCTGGAGCGAGGCCGGGTCGGAGGGGTCAAACGAGCCCACGGCCCGCTCGATGGCCCCCGGGTCGACCTCGATCCCTCGGGCGTAGGCGTCCACCGCGTCGAACAGGTGCGCCGTCAACCACGGGACGTGCGCGAACAGCCGCTGGTGCGCGGCCTCCCGCAGGGCCAGGTAGAGGCGGACCTCGTCGGCGGGCACCTCGAGCCCGTCCCCGAAGGCCGCTACGTTCGCCGGGAGCAGAGCGCTGCGCCCGCTGGGGCCGAGCGGCAGCCCGACCTCGGTACCCGACAGCACGTCCGCGGCGAGGGCGCCGAGGGCCTGGCCGACCTGCGCACCGAAGACGAACCCCCCGACCTGGTCCATCACGCCCTTGAATGGGTTCGGACCCAGGCCACCGAGCATCCCGGCGAGCTCAGAGGGCAGCCCCTCGCCCTGACCGAGGCCCTGCTCCACGGCCTGCCCCATCGCCGACACCACCTGGCCCGCGACGGGGTCGACCAGCCGCCGCCAGGCCGGCAGCGTCGCCTCGAGCCAGGCGGCCCGGGTCCAGGCCAGCGGCTCACCGGCCACGCCGGGCAGCGTCGTCACGGGATCCAGCCACAGCTCGGCGAGCCGGCACGCGTCCGCGGTGGCGGAGACCTCCGCGGCGGAGACCGGCGGGTCGTCCTGCGTGACGGCGGCTCCCGCGACCTCCTTGGCGAGGTCCCAGTTGACGGGTCCTCCGGTCCACGAGGCGAGGCGCTGCAGCTGCGCAAACAGGTCCCCCCCGAGCATCCCGGACAGACCGAAGGGGTCCTGCGGGTCGTCGTCTGGGCGGTCGGCCGGGCCGAAGCCGAAGGGCGGGCGGGTCATAGGTCCAACGTAACCCGCGTCGAGTGCGTCATCCTGTCGACGTGGCACGCGTGTGGCCCCGAGCTGACCGACTCCCGGCTGCCTCGTGACCCCACTCCTGCGCGGGCGCCCGCGCAGGCCGGGTGTGGTCGCCGTGACGGGAGCGGGGTCGGGCCTGGGCCGCGAGCTGCTCGGCCGGCTGTCGGGGCGCGATGACCTCGCCGGGCTGGTCGGGCTGGACAGCACCCGGGCCCCCGTGGACGGGGTGGAGTGGCGGTCCGGGAGCCTGCGCAGCCCGGTGCTGGCCAGGCGGCTCGACGGGGTGTCGACGCTGGTCCACCTCGCCACGACGTACGACCTGGAGACCCCGGCGGCGGCCCGACGCGCGCACAACGTCGCCGGGACGCAGGCGGTCCTGCGTGCCGCGGCGGCCGCGGGTGTCGAGCGGGTCGTCGTGATCACCTCGACCGACGTGTACGGCGCACGCCCCGACAACCCGGTCCCGCTGCCCGACGCTGCCCCGCTGCGCGCCGACCCCGACCTGGACACGCTCACCGGCGACCACCTCGAGGTCGAGCGGCTGGCCGCCGCCAGCCCCGTCCCGGTGACGGTCCTGCGGCCGGCGACCCTGGTCGGCACCGCCCCGGCGTACGACGGGCAGCTGCCGCGGCAGCTCGGAGCCCCGCGGCTGCTGGCGGTCAGGGGGCACGAGCCGCAGTGGCAGCTGTGCCAGGTCGAGGACCTCATGGCCGCCCTCGAGCTGGCCGGAACCGGGCAGGTCGAGGGCGCGCTGGCCGTCGGCTGCACCGGGGCCCTGCCGCAGGTGCGGGTCGAGGCGGTGACCGGACGCCGGCGGCTCGAGCTGCCCGCCCCGGTGGCGCTGTCGACGGCGGAGCGGCTGCACCGGCTGGGCTTGACGACGTCGCCGCGCGAGCTGGACCACCTCTTGGGGCCGCTGGTCGTGGCTTGCGACGGCCTGCTGGCTGCCGGGTGGGTCCCGCGCTGGACCAACGAGCAGGCGCTCGCCGCCCACCTCGCGGCCCGGGCCGACGGTCGAGCTGGGGCCTACTCCGCCGCGGGCGCCACTGCCGCGGGGGCGTCCGTCGCGCTGCTGGGGACGGCCGCGCTGGTGCGCCGGGCCCGCCGCCGCCGCCGGTGACCGGCGCAGGGACACCGCCGGTGCCAGTCCCGGGACACCGCCGGTGACCGGCTCGAGGTCTGACACGCTGGCGGCATGACCGCGTTGCGACTCGTCGAGATCCGCGACACGCCGTTCACGGCCGACGAGGTGCTGGCGGCCGTGGCCGACCCGGGAGCGGGCGGCGTCGTGTCGTTCACCGGGCTCGTGCGGGCGCAGGACGGCGGCAGGGGCGTCACCGAGCTGGAGTACTCCGCGCACCCGTCGGCCCTCGCTGCCTTGGAGCAGGTGGTGCGGATGGTCGCGGTTGACCTGGACGTGATCGGGCTCGCTGCCGTCCACCGCACTGGCCTGCTGGCGATCGGTGACGTGGCCGTCGTCGTCGCGGCGTCGGCAGCCCACCGCGGGGAGGCCTTCGAGGCCGCGAGGCGGCTCATCGACGACCTCAAGGCGACGGTGCCGATCTGGAAGCGGCAGGTCTTCACCGACGGGGAACAGCAGTGGGTCGGGACCCCCTGAACCGCGCTACCGGGGTAAGCTGACGTTCCACCCCTGACCGGACGGAGACGGCGCCGATGCCCGCCTGGCTCTTGTGGTTTAGCCCGATCATCATCCTCACCTCGCTCGCGGTGCTGTGGACCAGCTGGGCTGCCCGGCCCCGTGGGCCGGTGAAGGTGAGCAGATCCGTGGAGGCCCACGAGCGCTTCCGCGCCGCCCTCAGCCAGCCCACCCCGGCGCCCCGCACCCGGCGCTGAGCCCGCACCCTGCTGACCGCGGGGTGCAGGCCAGCCACCGAGTGGTCGACGCGGCTCAAGGAGGGGCCGGGGGGCTGCCGATGCACCACGCATCCGGGCTGCTCTTCGCGCCCGGTCCGCGCCGCTGAGGAGCCCCGATGGAGCACGTCGTCTTCTTCCCCGCCTACGACGGGTCGCCGGCGTTCCGGCGGGTCGCCGACCGTGACGAGGCCATCCGGCTCGTCGAGCACCTGCGTAACGTCGAGGGCGTCGGTGAGGTCAGCGTGCACGCCCTGTCCGAGGTCCCGCTGGCGTTCAAGACCTACTACCGCGTCGAGGTGCCGGCGGTTACTGCTGTGGAGCCGCCGGTCGCCGAGAGCGTCGAGGCGATCCCACCGCAGGGCCCGGTCCTGGCGACCAGCAACGGCCACTCGGTCGAGCCGGTGACGAGCCTGGGCTTTTTCGCCAGCTGATCGCCGCACGTCCCCGGGGCTTAGAGTCCAGGGGTGAGACGTCGGACCCTGACCCTGCTGCTCGGCACGCTGCTGGCCTTCGCCCTGGCTCTAGCTGCCGCCGCGGTGAAGGTCCCCTACGTCGCGCTCGGCCCCGGCCCGGCGTACGACACCCTCGGCACGGTTCGAACCTCGTCGGGGACGACCCCGCTGCTCGCGGTGACCGGCCGGGCGACCTACCCGACGACGGGCCAGCTGGACCTCACCACGGTCGGGGTCACCGACGGGATCACCCTGGCCGAGGCGCTGAGGGGGTGGCTGTCGCCCGGCACAGAGGTCGTGCCTCGCGAGGTGCTGTTCCCGCCCACGCAGTCGCCCGCGGAGGTCGACAAGCAGAACCAGGCCGACATGGTCCAGTCGCAGAGCAGCGCCACCACCGCCGCGCTCACCCAGCTCGGCATCGCCGGTGCGCCGTACGTCGCCGTCGGGTCCGTGGCAGCCGGTGGCCCGGCGAGCGGGAAGCTCCAGGCCGGGGACGTCCTGTCGAGCGTCGATGGCGTCGAGGTGTCGACTCCGGACCAGCTCCGCACCCGCATTAGCGCCCGCAGCGCGGGTGCGCCGGTGACCATCAACTACCTCCGCAAGGGGGTGCGCGGCAGCGCGGTCCTGACGACCGGCCGCTCGACGGACACGCCGGTGCGGGCGGTCATCGGCATCACCCCCATGACCGGTACGACGTCGCCCGTGAGGGTGGCCATCTCCCTGCAGGACGTCGGCGGGCCGAGCGCCGGCCTGATGTTCGCGCTGGGGATCGTCGACAAGCTCACGCCCGGGCCGCTGACGGGTGGCCGGCACATCGCCGGGACGGGTGAGATCAGCGACGACGGCAAGGTCGGCCCGATCGGCGGCATCGCTGAGAAGATGATCGGAGCCAAGCGCCGGGGCGCCACCGTCTTCCTGGTCCCGGCCGCGAACTGCGCCGATGCCAAGGCCAGCCGCCCCGACGGCCTGCAGCTAGTGAAGGTCGGAACGCTCGCGCAGGCCCTGGACGGGCTGCGGGTCCTCGTCGACGGCGGGACCCCGGTCGGCTGCTGAACCGGGTTCCTCGCCCCCTCCATGATCGACGGAAGAAGCAGGGGTCAGGGGGACCTCAGATCGCCCCTGCTCGTTCCGTCGATCAAGGTCAGGACTCGTCGAGGGTCGCCAGGAGCGCGTCGGCCAGTCCGGGGGCGAGGTCGCCCCCGGTCACCAGCTCGTCCTCGCCGTCGGCGATGGCCCGCAGCCGCAGCACCGACTCGCGGCTGCCGTCGCGCATGACCCCGACGGCCATCCGAACCTCGCGCCGCGCGGGGTGGGTCGCGGCAGCACCGACGTCGTCGCCGACCGCGGCCTCCGCCGAGGGCGGCAGAACCAGTACCTCGTGGGCGATGACGACCCCGAGCACCTCGGGCCCGAAGACGACAGAGGCGAGCTGGTCGTCAAGGCCCTCGGGCGCCAGCGGGTCCTGCGCGATCGGGGTCAGGGTGCCGGGGCGGGTCACGACCAGGCCCATCGAGGAGGCCAGCTGGGGCTCGGCCCGCAGGAGCTCCTCGGTGTCGACAAGCGCAAACAGCTGAGGGGGCTGGTCCCACCCCGCCTCGGACAGGTGGGCCTCGACCTCAGCCACGACGGCGAGCAGGGCGGCGCTGGGAGGAGCGGTCATGCAGGCATCCTCCCAGGGGGTGGTTCCCGGGCAGGGGGAACCACCCGCTCTGTGGTTGAGTTCGGATCGTAGGTCCCCGATGAGAGTGAGCCACCGCGTGTCCGTCCGTACCGGGGGTCCGGCGCTGCCGGGACGCCCCCGCCTGCTCCTCCCCGTGGTCGTCACGGTGCTGGTCGTGATCGTCGCGATCGGAGTCTTCGTCAACCTCTACACCGACCTGCTGTGGTTCCGCGAGGCCCGCTTCGCGACGGTCTTCAGCACGGTGTTGCGGACCCGGCTGCTGCTGTTCGCGATGTTCGGCCTGCTGATGGCGGCGGTCGTCGGGATCAACCTCGTGGTGGCCTACCGGTCGCGCCCGCCGTTCCGGCCGCTGTCGTTGGAGCAGCAGAACCTCGAGCGGTACCGGGTCGCGATCGAGCCCTACCTGACGCCGTCGGTGCTGCTGGTCAGCGGCGTCTTCGGTCTGTTCGCGGGACTGTCGGCCTCGGCCCGCTGGCAGACGTGGCTGCTGTGGCGCAACCGCACGCCGTTCGGAGTGAAGGACCTCGAGTTCGGCAAGGACGTCTCCTACTTCACCTTCACCTACCCGATGCAGCGTTTCGCTCTCGGGTTCGCACTGACCGTCTTCGTGTTGTCGCTGCTCGTCGCGGCCATCACGCACTACTTGTTCGGTGGGGTACGGCTGCAGACCGAGGGCGAGAAGGTCAGCCCTGCGGCGCGGGCCCACCTGTCGGTGCTCATCGGCGTGATCGTGCTGCTCAAGGGCGCGGCCTACTACCTCGACCGGTACGGCCTGGCGTTCTCGCTGCGCGGGCGGGTCCAGGGGCCGGGCTACACCGACGTCCACGCCGTCCTTCCCGCCAAGACGATCCTCGTCGGCATCGCCATCATCTGCGCGCTGCTGTTCTTCGCCAACATCGTGGTGCGCAACATCCTGCTGCCCGGTGGCGCGCTGGCGCTGCTCGTCATCTCGGCCATCGGGATCGGGGGAATCTACCCGGCGATCGTCCAGCAGACCCGGGTCAAGCCGAACGAGATCGTGCGTGAGCGGACCTACATCGAGCGCAACATCGCGACCACGCGGGCGGCGTACCAGATTGACAAGGTCGTGACCGAGCCGTACTCCGGGGTCACGACCACGGCGCTGGCCACGCTCGCGAAGGACACTGGGACGCTGCCGAAGGCGCGCCTGCTGGACCCCAACGTGCTGTCCCGCACCTACACGCAGCTGCAGCGGCTGCGCGCCTACTACGGGTTCAAAGTGAACCTGAACATCGACCGATACGACTTCGGCAAGGGCGTCCAGGACGCGGTCGTCGGGGTGCGGGAGCTCAACAAGGACGGGCTCAGCATCGACCAGCAGAACTGGATCAACGAGCACCTCGTCTACACGCACGGCAACGGGATCGTGGCGGCCCCGGCCAACACAGTCGACAGCTCCGGCCGGCCCGTCTTCACGGTCAAGGACCTGCCGGTCACCGGGCCGATCCCGATCGAGGAGACCCGCATCTACTACGGCGAGGGGACGACCGACTACTCGATCGTCAACACCAGCCAGGCCGAGACCGACGGGCCGGTGCAGGGCGGCAAGGAGGCGACGTACAGCTACAAGGGGAACGGTGGCATCGCGCTGGACTCCCCGCTCCGCAAGCTGCTCTATGCGCTTAAATTCAAGGAGAAGAATCTGCTCCTGTCGAGTGCCCTCACCCCCACCTCCAAGCTGATGTACATCCGCACCCCCAAAGAACGGGTGCAGAAGGTCGCGCCGTTCCTGCAACTCGACGGCGACCCCTACCCGGCGGTCGTGGACGGCCGCATCCTGTGGATCATCGACGGCTACACGACCTCGGCCAACTACCCCTACTCCGAGCGGACCACCCTCGGTACAGCGACCCTGGACAGCCAGACCGTCAACGGGCTACCCGATCAGCAGGTCAACTACATCCGCAACTCCGTGAAGGCCACCGTCGACGCGTTCACCGGCAAGGTCACGCTCTACGACTGGGACGCCCAGGACCCGGTGCTGCAGACGTGGGACAAGGCGTTCGGCGGGAAGCTGTTTCAGCCCAAGAGCGCTATGTCGCCCTCGCTGCTCGCGCACGTGCGCTACCCCGAGGACCTGTTCAAGGTGCAGCGCAACCTGCTGACGAAATACCACATCACCGATCCCAAGGCGTTCTTCCAGGGCGATGACTACTGGCAGATCCCGTCCGACCCCACCTCCAACGGGAGCACCGACCCCGCCACGACGGCCCAGCAGCTGTTCAGCACCAGCAACAACGGGCCGGACCAGCCGCCGTACTACGTCGAGCTGCAGCCGCCGGGCACGACTACCCCTCGGTTCGCCCTGACGACCTCGTTCGTGGCGCGCAACGGGCAGAACCTCACGGCCTTCGCCTCCGTCTCGAGCGACCCGTCCGACTACGGCCAGCTGAGGCTGCTGGAGCTGCCCAACAACACGGTGGTGTCCGGACCCGTGCAGGCAGCCTCGCTGTTCGCCTCGACCACGCAGATCAGTCAGGACCTGAACCTGCTGAACCGCGGCAACTCCCGGGTGGTCCTGGGCAACCTGCTGACGCTCCCCATCGGGGGCGGGCTGCTCTACCTCGAGCCGGTCTACGTCGAAGGCACCCAGAAGGACAGCTACCCGACCCTGCGCTACGTCATCGCTGCGTACGGCGACAAGATCGCCTTCACGCCGACGCTGTCCGCAGCCCTGCAGACGCTGTTCGGCGGAAACGCTGGCACGATCGTGCCGCCACCCGTCAAGGGCGGTACCACCCCGCTGCCCACCGGTACCGCCACGCAGGCCCAGGCCATCGCGGACGCCCTTGCGGCCAACATCGCCGGCCAGGCGGCGCTGAAGGCTGGGGACTTCGCGGAGTACGGCCGGCAGCAAGCGCTGCTCACCGCGGCGTTGGACCGGCTCAAGGCGACGTCCAGCACCATCTCCGTCCCGCCGTCGAGCGTCCCGGCACCGTCCCCGTCGGCGTCACGCTGACCGCTTGAAAGCCCCCGCGCCGGTGGACTACAGTGGTCACATCGGCGCGGGGTGGAGCAGCTCGGTAGCTCGCTGGGCTCATAACCCAGAGGTCGCAGGTTCAAATCCTGCCCCCGCTACAACGCAAAACCGCAGGTCAAGGGCATGATCACCGAAGTTGATGATCATGCCCTTGGTCGTTCTGGTCAACAGTTGGTCAACGAGGTACGCGCCCGGATTCACCCGGACGAAGGCGACCGCAGACGGACAGTCGGCACCGGAAGCGGCGATCGCAGCCCAGATCCGATGGCGGCCCGGAATCTCGGGGTTGGCCGTCTGCGTTGGCCGTCACCGTCAGCCATTTGGTCGACGCAGTCGGCCACGTCGCGCACTGGGAGGAGCGGAGGTCACGCTCCACGAGATCATGGTGCACAAGATCGTCGACCTGCAGCGGCACGCCGGTCCCGCCGACAT
>JAYTHS010000493.1:0-25075 GCA_043732345.1 Frankiales bacterium
GCCGAAGGCCCGCGAGCTGCTGGCCCACGCGCGTGAGGTGCTCGCCGAGTCGCTGGCCCAGGGCGGCACCAGCTTCGACGCGCTGTACGTCTCGACCGAAGGCGTCAGTGGGTTGTTCGAACGCTCGCTGCACGCCTACGGCCGGGAGGGCGATCCGTGCGACCGCTGCGGCACGCCGCTGCGGCGGGAGGCCTGGATGAACCGCTCGTCGTACTCCTGCCCCCGCTGCCAGCCCCGGCCCCGCTACCCCCGCTGACGGCTCGCGCGGGCCGCCTGGTGGTCCGTCGTCCGGTCCCCGTCCGGTCCGCTGGCCGGTCCGTCGGCCGGTCCGTCGGCCGGTCCGTCGTCGTCCGCCATACGTCGCCCGGCTCGACCGAGGTACGAGTTGCGCCCCAGCGGGTCGTACGACCTGCGAGCTGTGGTTGCCCTGACGGCCTGAGGTGGGGCGCAAGTCGTACCTGCGTGGTGCGGAGACGTCTGGGGCGCAAACCCCGTGCGGAAAGAAAGGCAGGTTGTGCCCGCGCGCAACGGAGGAACCGCCAGCGCCTGCTCGGCCCGTGAGCAGTTCGCACCTCGACCGAGGTAAGAGTTGCGCCCCAGCGAGTCGTACGACGCACGAGCTGTGGTTGCCCTGACGGCCTGAGGAGGGGCGCAGGTCGTACTTGCGTGGGGAGGGTGGGGCGCAGGTCGTACCTGCGTGGGGAGGAGGGCGCAGGTCGTACCTCGGTGAAGGACGCGGGTGCCATCGGCGTGGCCCACAGGAACCCGTGTGTTGCCGCGGGGTCGCAGGCTCAGCGGGCTCGCTCCGAGCGACATTCCTGGGGACCTGTCGGCTGTCGGCCCTCCAGGTCTCGTACGGCGGGGGGTACCGACCCGTCGGACTGCTGCGGGGTCCAGCCCACTCCTGGGGTCCACTGCGACCCGCAACCGGTGCAGGCCAGCATCACTGCGTGCCCGTGTGAGGACCTGCTGCGGACCCAGTCGCAGAGCTGGCGGCAAGGTGAGTGGGCGAGCACCCCCCTAGTGTCGGGCACGTGGGCGACGTACGGCTGACAGCCTTCGTGAAGGGACACGTCCAGGGCGTCGGCTACCGCTGGTGGACGCGGGCGCGGGCCCTCGAGCTGAAGCTGACCGGTTCGGCGACCAACCTGGACGACGGGCGGGTGGAGGTCGTCGCCGAAGGTTCCGAGACCGGGTGCCGGGCCCTGCTGGCGCTGCTGCCGGACGGGCCGGGCCGGGTCGACTTCGTGGCGCCGCGCTGGGGCGAGGCGCGCGGAGCGCAGGGGTTCGTCGAGCGCTAGAGGGCCGGGCCTGCGTGCCGCGCGTCCGTGACCGGACCGTGATCTGACCCTTGACCGGGAACGCACCCCCGTGACACGCTGGTATCGCCGCTCCTGTGCCTGTCGCCGGGTCGCGCCCCTGCTTCCACCGCAGGCCTGTCCTCATGCTCAACCCTCAATGTGGAGGACCCCTCATGGCCAAGGCACTTCTCGGACACGTAGGCATCGGTACCGATGCGCGCCTCGCTGCCGAGGTCCGCCGGCTTCGTGCCCGCGTCATCGATCTCGAGACCGCACTGGACCGGGCCCACCGCCTCAACGACTCGCTCGCCGCGGCCGTGACGGTTGAGGACGACCTTCGCTCCCTGCACCAGGAGCCCGCGCTCACCTAGCCCCCGCTCGCCCCAGGGCGTCTCTCCGACCGCGGAGGGGCGCCCTTCTGACTGTCGGCCCGGGGGACCGCCCACCGCCGGTAGGTTGGGTGCCGACGAGAGCGAGAGGGTCGGCGCGTGCACCTCAAGAGCCTGACCCTGAAGGGCTTCAAGTCCTTCGCCTCGCCGACGACCCTGCGCTTCGAGCCCGGGATCACCTGCGTCGTCGGGCCCAACGGCTCGGGCAAGAGCAACGTCGTCGACGCGATCGCCTGGGTGCTCGGCGAGCAGGGCGCGAAGGCGCTCCGCGGCGGGAAGATGGAGGACGTCATCTTCGCCGGGACGCCCGGCAAGGCCCCGCTGGGCCGCGCCGAGGTGACGCTGACGATCGACAACAGCGACGGCGCCCTGCCCATCGAGTACGCCGAGGTCAGCATCAGCCGGCTGATGTTCCGCGATGGCGCCAGCGAGTACTCCATCAACGGCAACCGCTGCCGCCTGGTCGACGTGCAGGAGCTGATGAGCGACAGCGGCATCGGCCGCGAGCTGCACGTCGTCGTCGGCCAGGGCCAACTCGAGGCGGTGCTCAGCGCCCGGCCCGAGGACCGGCGCGCCTTCATCGAGGAGGCGGCCGGCGTCCTGAAGCACAAGAAGCGCAAGGAGAAGGCGCTCCGCAAGCTCGAGGCGATGCAGGCCAACCTCACCCGCCTGCAGGACCTCACCGCCGAGCTCCGCCGCCAGCTCAAGCCGCTGGGACGCCAGGCCGAGGTCGCCCGCCGATCCGGGGAGGTGCAGGCCGATCTGCGCGACGCCCGCCTACGCCTGCTCGCCGACGACCTGCTCGCCCTGCAGGCGATGCTGGACGCCGAGGTCCGCGACGAGACCGCCTTGCGGGACCGGCGTACGGCGGTGGAGCGCGACCTCATGGCAGCCCAGCAGCAGGAGACCGAGCTCGAGGCCGCCGCCGCCGAGCAGGCCCCGCGGCTGACCCGTTCCCAGGAGACGTGGTACCGCCTGTCGGCGCTGGAGGAGCGGCTCCGGGGTACGGCGACGCTCGCCTCCGAGCGGCACCGGCACCTGACCTCGCCGGTGCCTGAGCAGGGCCGGCAGGGCCGCGACCCGGAGCAGCTCGAGGCCGAGGCCGGGGCCGTCCGGGAGCAGGAGCTGGCCCTGGCCGAGCAGATGGCCGCCGATGGCGTGCGCCTGCGTGACGCGACGACCCGCCGTACCGACGGGGAGGTGGCGCTGGCCGCCGAGGAGCGGGCGCTCGTGCTCGCCCGGCGCGCGATCGCCGACCGCCGGGAGGGGCTGGCGACGCTGACCGGACAGGTCGGGGCCCTGCGCTCGCGGGCCGCCGGCGCGGAGGCCGAGATCGGCCGACTCACCGCGACCCTCGCCGACGCCCACCAGCGCCTCTCGCGGGCCGAAGGCGACCTCGGCCAGCTGCAGGAGCAGGCCGGCGGGCTCGACGAGGGGGAGGTCGGTCTCGACGAGCGGCACGAGGTCGCGGCCGCGGCCCTCGCCCGGGCGCAGGACGACCTCACCGCGCTGCAGGTCGACGAGCGGGAGGCCGAGCGCGACCGCTCGACTTGGGCTGCTCGCCGTGACGCCCTGTCACTGTCCCTGGCCCGCAAGGACGGCTCCGGGCGGCTGCTCGCCGGCGATGTCGCCGGGGTGCTCGGGACCGTGGCGGCGCTGGTCACCGTCGCTCCCGGGCACCAGGTCGCGGTCGCGGCAGCTCTTGGGGCAGTTGCCGACGCCGTGGCGATCGCCTCACCTGCCGAGGCGGCCGCGGCCCTGCAGCAGCTCAAGGACTCCGACGCCGGACGGGCGGGACTGCTGGTCGGGGGTGCGTCGTACGAGGACGAGACCTGGCCGGTGCTGCCTTCGCACGCCCGATGGGCGGTGGACCTGCTGGAGGTCCCCGAGCCGCTGCGGCCGGCCGTGACCCGGGTACTGCGCCGCGTCGCGGTCGTGGGCTCCCTCGAGCAGGCCCGGCAGCTCGTCGAGACCGTCCCGGGCGTGCGGGCCGTGACCGCCGAGGGGGACCTGCTCGGTGCCGACTGGGCCGTCGGCGGGAGCGCGAAGGCCCCGTCGCTGCTCGAGGTGCAGGCGGCGGTCGACGAGGCCAGCGCCCAGCACGACGAGGCGTCTGCCCGCCACGCCCGGCTGACCGCCGAGGTGGCCCAGGCCCGGCAGGGCTCGGTGGCGCTGCAGGCCGAGGTCGACGCAGCCCTGGACGCCCTGCACGACAGCGACGCCCGGATGGCGGCGCTCGCCGAGCAGCTGGGGCTGCTCGCCTCATCCGCCCGGGCCGCAGCGGCTGAGGCGGGCCGGCTTGAGCAGGCCCGGGCCCGCGCCGAGGAGGCCCGCGACCGGGACCTGTCCGGCCTGGCCGAGCTGGAGGAGCGGCTGGCCGCTGCCGAGGCGGCGCCCGTCGACATCGAGCCGTCGACCGCCCTGCGGGACAGGTTGTTCGCCTCCGTCACCGAGGCCCGCTCGGTCGAGGTCGACGCGCGGCTGGCGGTCCGCACCGGCGAGGAGCGGGCCCGGGCGCTGGCTGGGCGCGCCGAGTCGCTCGAGCGGACGGCGCGCCAGGAGCGGGCGGCCCGCGGTCGGCTCGTCACCCTGCAGGCGCAGCGCCTCCGTGGCGCCGTCGTGGCCGCGGAGGTCGTCCGGGGGGCGCAGTCCGCGCTGGCCCGGATCGCCGGCTCGCTCGAGGCGGCCGCCGCCGAGCGCGAGGCCGCCCAGGTGGCCCGCACCTCCACCGAGGCCGGGCTCGCCCAGCTGCGAACCAGCTCCAGGGAGCTCTCCGCAGAGCTCGACCGGCTCACCGACGTCGTGCACCGCGACGAGGTGGCGCGGGCCGAGCAGCGGCTGCGCATCGAGGGCCTGCAAGCCAGGGCGGTCCAGGACTACGCCGTCCCGCTGGAGCAGCTGCTCACCGACTACGGCCCGACCTCACCGGTCCCCGTCCCGGACGGTGAGCCCACGCCGTACGACCGGGCGGCCCAGGAGAAGCGGGCCGCCGCCGCCGAGCGGGCGCTGGCCCTGCTGGGCCGGGTCAACCCGCTGGCGCTGGAGGAGTTCAGCGCGCTGGAGGAGCGCTCGGCGTTCCTCACCACGCAGTTGGAGGACCTGCGCGACACCCGGCGCGACCTGCTCACCGTCGTCAAGGACGTCGACGACCGCATCCACGACGTGTTCGCCAGCGCCTTCGCCGACACCGCCCGCGAGTTCGTGACGGTCTTCGCGACCCTGTTCCCGGGCGGGGAGGGACGACTGGTGCTCACCGAGCCCGACGATCTGCTGGCCACCGGGATCGAGGTCATGGCGCGGCCGGCGGGCAAGAAGGTGTCGCGGCTGTCGCTGCTGTCCGGGGGCGAGCGCTCGCTCACCGCGATCGCCCTGCTCGTCGCGATCTTCCGGGCCCGACCGTCGCCCTTCTACGTGCTCGACGAGGTCGAGGCGGCCCTAGACGACCACAACCTGGGCCGTCTGCTCCAGGCCCTCGAGGGGCTCCGCTCGTCCTCGCAGCTCATCGTCATCACCCACCAGAAGCGCACGATGGAGATCGCCGACGCCTTGTACGGCGTGACGATGCGCGGGGACGGCGTGTCCACCGTGGTCAGCCAGCGGCTCCGGGAGCGCGAGGATGCCTGAGGTGCGGGCGGCTGCTGGTGCGCCCTTGGGTCTATACGTGTCCGACCTGCGCCCCCCTGGGTCGACCCGTGTTCGACCTGCGCCCGGCGAAAGGCGCCCCCGTGGGGCAGGGCTCGTACGATGTACGAGTTGCGGTGGTTGGCCGTCAGCGGCGACCCGCCCCGGCAGTCCCCAGCGCCCGCCCCTGGCACCCGTCCGGCGACCCGCCCCGGCAGTCCCCAGCCCCCGTCCCGGCGACCTGCCAAGCCCCGGCCGGCGGGCCGACGTGGGCTGGTAGACACCTGAGGTGATCGAAGTCCTCCTCCTGGCCGCCGCTGTCTTCGTCGTCGCCCTGGTCGCGACCATCGCCCTGGCCACCAGCCGGTCGAGCAAGAAGCTGCCGCCGCCGCGGCCCCGACCGGGGCTGGACTACACGCCGGGCACGGGCGACGACTCCGAGGTCCCGCGCGACACCCCCCTGCGCAACGTCGTCCAGGTCGACAGCCCGCTGCTGGGCGGCGAGCGCGTCCAGGACGGCCCCGCGCTCATCGGTGAGCCGCAGCTCGACGTCCCCGAGCCCACCGCGGGTCGGCTCACCCGGCTGCGCGCCCGGCTCGGTCGCAGCCAGACGACGCTGGGCCGCGGCCTGTTCGCGCTGCTCAGCCGCGACACCCTCGACGAGGCCACCTGGGAGGAGGTCGAGGACACGCTGCTCACCTCCGACATGGGGATCGCGGCCACGACCGAGCTTGTCGCACGCCTGCGGACCCGCGTGCGCGTCGACGGCCTGCGCACCACCGGCGAGCTGCGCAGCGTCCTGCGCGAGGAGCTTGTCACCAGCATCGGCCGCGACCTGGACCGCTCGCTGCGGACCCTGCCGCACGCCGACGGCCGACCCGCGGTGGTCCTGGTCGTCGGGGTGAACGGCACCGGCAAGACGACGACCTGCGGCAAGCTGGCGCGGGTCCTGGTCGCTGACGGGCGCACGGTCGTGCTCGGCGCCGCCGACACCTTCCGGGCCGCGGCCGCCGACCAGCTTGAGACCTGGGGCTCGCGGGTCGGCGCGCAGACCGTGCGCGGTCCCGAGGGTGGTGACCCGGCGAGCATCGCCTACGACGCCGTGAAGAAGGGCATCCAGGACCGGGCCGACACCGTGCTGGTCGACACCGCGGGTCGCCTGCACACCAAGACCGGCCTCATGGACGAGCTCGGCAAGGTCAAGCGGGTTCTCGAGAAGCACGGCCCCGTCGACGAGACCCTGCTGGTCCTGGACGCCACGACCGGTCAGAACGGTGTCGTGCAGGCCCGCGTGTTCACCGAGGCCGTCGAGGTCACCGGCATCGTGCTGACCAAGCTCGACGGGACCGCCAAGGGCGGCATCGTCATCGCCGTGCAGCGCGAGCTCGGCATCCCGGTCAAGCTCATCGGCCTCGGCGAGGGTCCCGACGACCTCGCACCGTTCGAGCCCGAGGCCTTCGCCGACGCCCTGCTGGGTGACGAGGCAGCGCTCTAGCCCTAGCGTCGGCCGGTGCACACCTTCGCCTCACCCCTGCAACGGGCCCGGAGCACGGCCGGCCGGCGTACGGCGGTGGTCTGCGGCGACCTCACTTTGACCTGGGAGCAGACTGCCGAGCGCTGCGGCCGCCTCGCCGGCGCCCTCGTTCAGCTGGGCCTGCAGCGCGGCGACCGGGTGGCCGTCGTGGCGCTGAACTGCCACCGCTACCTCGAGCTCTACCAGGCCGTCCCCGCCGCCGGGCTGGTGCTGGTGCCCCTCAACACCCGCCACGTCGAGGCCGAGCTGCGCTACGCCCTGGTCGACTCCGGCGCCCGTGTCCTGGCCACCGACCGCGACCCTGGGCCCCTCGCCTCCCTCGTCGAGCGCGTCGTCCGCCTCGACACCGGCGAGTACGACGCGCTGCTCGCCGACTCGCCCGAGGTCGAGCTCGGCGTCGGGGTGACCCAGGATGATCTGGCCGGGCTGTTCTACACCGGGGGCACGACCGGGGCGGCCAAGGGCGTGATGCTCAGCCACCGCAACCTGCTCGCCAACACGATCAGCAGCCTGCTCACGATCGGCCTGCAGCCCGAGGACCGATGGCTCGCGATGGCCCCGATGTTCCACGCGGCAGGGACCTTCTGCGTCCTCGGGGCGACGTGGATCGGCGCCAGCCACGTGGTCCTGCCGGCCTTCGACCCGGCCACAGCGCTGGACCTGCTGGAGCGGGAGCGATGCACCGCCACCATCGCCGTGCCCGCGATGCTCGCGGCGATGAACGAGGAGCAGCTCGCCCGTCCCCGCGACACCGGCAGCCTGCGGGTTCTCACCCACGGCGCGGCGCCCGTCGCGACCGAGGTGCTGCGCCGGGCCACGGCGGCGTTCCCTGCCGCCGAGCTCGTCCACCTCTACGGGACCACGGAGTGCGCACCGCTTGTCACCGCCTCCATCCACGAGGAGCGGCTGCTCGACGGCCCCCGGGCCCGGTCCTGCGGGCAGGCGCTGGTCGGTGTGGAGGTCGCCGTCCTGGATCCCTTCGGCAAGCGGCTGCCGGTCGGCGAGGTCGGTGAGGTCGCCGTACGCGGGCCCAACGTCATGCAGGGCTACTGGGACAAGCCGGCCGAGACCGCACAGGCGCTGGTTGACGGGTGGTATCGCAGCGGGGACCTCGGCCGGCTCGACGAGGACGGCTACCTGTTCCTGGTCGACCGGGCCAAGGACATGGTCGTCACGGGTGGCGAGAACGTCTACTGCACCGAGGTCGAGGAGGCGCTCTACCGGCATGCTGCTGTGCTCGAGGCGGCCGTCTTCGGGGTGCCCGACGAGCGGTGGGGCGAGGCCGTCCACGCCGTCGTGGTCCCGCGTTCGCCCGTCACCGCGGACGAGCTGCTCGCGCACTGCCGGGAGCTGGTTGCGGGCTACAAGGTCCCCAAGGTCGTCGACGTCACCGACGTACCGCTGCCCAAGAGTGGCGCCGGCAAGGTGCTCAAGCGCCAGCTCCGGGACCCCCACTGGGGTGGCCGCGACAGCGCCATCTGACGGACCGACGCGGTCCGGGGGCCGCCCGGCGTACGGACCCCGGCCAGGAGCCGCCCAGCGTGTGTCCACCAATCCACTCCAGCGCTGACGTCTCCCCACTTTGATCATGGTCGCCCGGGTCGGGCGCCCGAACGTGTGTCGCCTAGGCCACCTCCACGCTCAGCCGCGCCCACTCTGGGGGAGGCCCATGATCAAAGTGGAGGAGGGGGACGCCCATGATCAAAGTGGGGGAGGAGGGAGGCCACCGCGATCACCTGCGCGGGCCACCGCGGTCACCCCGTGCGGTCCACCGCGACGCACCACTCGCTGCTCGCCTCCAGCGGGGCCGCCTGCCAGGTCGCGTGGCGGGCCACCGAGGACAGCCCCGCGACGAGCACGTCGTACGCCGGGGGCGCGAGCCGGTCGGTGCGCCACCCGCTGACGAGCAGGCCGCCCGGGACCAGCAGCGACGCGAGCCGGTCGACGACCGCCTGCTCGGTGCCCGGCTCGACGAAGACGATGACGTTGCCGGCCATCAGCACCGCGTCGAAGCGGTCGCCCAGCTCCAGGGTCGCGAGGTCGGCGAGCAGCCAGGTGACGCCGGAGCTGCCCTGCGCGACCGCGAGCATGGAGGGATCGCTGTCGACGCCGGTGACCCGGTGCCCGCGGCGGGCGAGCTCGACGGCCACCCGTCCCGTGCCGCAGCCGGCGTCCAGCACCTGGGCGCCCCGCGGCAGCAGGGCATCCAGGAACGCGGCCTCCCCGTGGACGTCGACCCCGGACGCGGCCAGCTCGTGAAACGCCTCGTCGTACGACGTTCCGCGCGTCCCACCGGTCTCCTCCAGCCACCTGCTCACCTGCTCAGCCTGTCAGCACCGGGCCAGGTTTACGGCGGTGAAACACGGCCGCAGCACCCGTGACCTGCCAGAAACACGAGCGACACGGGTGCGGAACCCGTCCCCTCGACGCTGGTCCCAGTCGCCACGACACCGCGCGGAGTCCGCCCGGTCCGCCAGAGCTGAGGAGAACGATGCATCTCGACACCGGCAACAACGCCTGGGTGCTTGCCAGCAGCGCCCTGGTGCTGTTCATGACCCCAGGCCTGGCCTTTTTCTACGGGGGAATGTCCCGGAGCAAGTCCGTCCTCAACATGCTGATGATGAGCTTCAGCTCGATCGGGATCGTCAGCATCCTGTGGGTGCTCTACGGCTACACACTGGCCTTCAGCGTGGACCAGGGCGGCACCGGCCTGATCGGCAACCTGGACGACCTCGGCCTCAAGGCCGAGACCACGGCGTCCGTCACGGCGGGGCTGGGCAACTTCGCCTTCATCGCCTTCCAGATGATGTTCGCCGTCATCACGCTGGCCCTGATCAGCGGGGCGATCGCGGACCGGATGAAGTTCGGCTCCTGGGTGCTGTTCAGCATCCTGTGGATCACGATTGTCTACTTCCCGGTGGCCCACTGGGTGTTCGCCTTCGGCACGCCGCTGGCGAAGGGCGGGGTCGGCGGGAACGGCGCTGCTGCGGCGTACACCAAGGGCACCGGCGGCTGGATCGTCAGCCGCCTCGGGGCGCTGGACTTCGCCGGCGGGACCGCGGTGCACATCAATGCCGGCGCCGCGGCGCTTGCGCTCATCCTGGTGCTGGGCAAGCGCAAGGGTTTCGGCCGGGAGGCCATGCGCCCCCACAACCTGCCGCTGGTCATGATCGGCACCGGCATCCTGTGGTTCGGCTGGTTCGGCTTCAACGCCGGCTCGGCGCTGGCCGCGAACGGTGTTGCGGGCCTGGCGTTCGTCAACACGCAGGTCGCGACTGCCGCCGGGCTGATCGCCTGGATCGGCACCGAGCGGCTCCGCGACGGGCACGCCACCACCCTGGGAGCGGCCTCCGGCGCCGTCGCCGGGCTGGTCGCCATCACCCCGGCGTGCGGGGCCGTGACCCCGATGGGCGCCATCGCGGTCGGCCTGATCGCCGGTGGCCTGTGCGCCCTTGCGGTCACGCTGAAGAACCGGCTCGGGTACGACGACGCCCTCGACGTCGTGGGTGTCCACCTGGTGGGCGGCCTCGCCGGCACCCTGTCGATCGGCCTGCTGGCCAGCGACACCTCGACCGGCAGCGCGAACCTGCGTGGCGCCTTGTACGGCGGCGGTCTGTCGCTGCTGGGCAAGCAGGCGGTCGCCGCGGGCGCGGTCCTGGCGTACTCGTTCGTCCTCACGCTGGTCATCGCGCTGGTGGTCAAGGCCGTCATGGGGTTGCGGGTCACCGAGGAGCAGGAGGTCACCGGGATCGACCAGACGGTCCACGCCGAGACGGCCTATGAGTTCGCGGCGGTCGGTGGCGGGGTCAGCAGCTTCGGCGCCGCGCCGCAGTCGGCTCCGAGCCCGGCCCGGGTCCTGCCGTGAGGCTGGTGACGGCGGTGCTCAAGCCCTTCAAGCTCGAGGACGTCAAGAGCGCGCTGGAGTCCTTCGGCGTCCATGGCATGACCGTCAGCGAGGTGCAGGGCCACGGCCGGCAGCGCGGCCACACCGAGGTCTATCGCGGTGCCGAGTACACCGTGTCGTTCGTACCGAAGGTGAAGGTGGAGGTCCTGGTCGACGACGCCGACGCCGCCACGATCATCGACGTCATCGTCAAGGCCGCCCAGACGGGCAGCATCGGTGACGGCAAGGTGTGGAGCACCCCGGTCGACGACGTCGTCCGGGTCCGGACCCGTGAGCGCGGGGTGGAGGCGCTGTGAGGCTGGTGACCGCCATCGTCAAGCCGTTCAAGCTCGACGACGTCAAGACCGCCCTCGAGGCCCTCGGGGTCCAGGGGATGACCGTCAGTGAGGTGCAGGGCCACGGCCGCCAGCGCGGGCACACCGAGGTCTACCGGGGTGCGGAGTACGCCGTGTCGTTCGTGCCCAAGGTGCGCATCGAGGTCCTCGTCGACGACGCTGACGCCGACCGGCTGGTCGACGCCATCGTCGCGGCCGCCTCCACCGGCAGCATCGGTGACGGCAAGGTGTGGAGCACCCCGGTCGACGACGTCGTGCGGGTCCGCACCGGCGAGCGCGGCCCGGAAGCGCTCTGACCCCACCCGACCCGTCGCGAGTCCGCCCGGCCGCCCTCCTCGCGAGGAGCCGGGTGGACGCCGTGCTGTCTGGCAGGCTCCCCGCATGACCAGCCAGCCCCCGGAAGGCCCCGTCGCCGCTCTCAAGGCCGGCCGGGCCGAGCTGCTGTCGGGTGATCTGACGGGTGCCCCGCTGCGCGCCGCTCTCACTACGCTGTATGACGACTTCCTCGCCGGTCTGCTCGGCGAGGCCGGCCCGGGGATCGCCCTGGTGGCCGTCGGAGCGCTCGGCCGGCAGGACCCCACTCCCGGCAGCGACCTGGACCTAGTCCTCGTCCACGACGGGTCCCGGGACGTCACCGCCCTGGCCGACCAGGTCTGGTACCCCGTGTGGGACACCGGCATGGGGCTGGACCACTCGGTCCGCACGATCGCGGAGGCGGCGGACGTCGCCGGATCGGACCTCAAGGCCGCGCTGGGACTGCTCGACGCCCGGCACGTCGCGGGCGACCCGCAGCTGTCCGGTCAGCTCGTCTCGTCGCTGCGGGCGTCGTGGCGGGCCGGTGCGTCCCGGCGGCTGCCCGAGTTGCGCGCCGCGGTCGAGGAGCGGGCCCGCGACTGCGGCGAGGTGGCCTACTTACTCGAGCCCGACCTCAAGCAGGCCCGCGGCGGCCTGCGCGACGTGCACGCGCTGCACGCGATCGCCGTGGCCCAGCGCGCCGACGCCCCGGCCCCCGGCGTCCAGGCGGCGTACAGCGTGCTGCTCGACGTCCGCGGCGAGCTGCACCGCGTCACAGGCAGCACCGGCCGGCGCGTCGTGGACCGGCTGCTCATGCAGGAGCAGGACGCCGTCGCAGCAGCCCTCGGGATGGTCGACGCCGACGCGCTCATGGCCGCAGTCTCGGCCGCTGCCCGGACCATCGCCTGGGCCGGCGACACGACGTGGCGCCGGGTGGCCGCCGCAGCTCCGGCGCCCCGACGGGGGCTGCTGGGGCGACGGCGCCCCGTCCCCGGCCCCGAGCGCCGACCGCTGGGCAGGGACGTCGTCGAGCAGGACGGTGAGGTCGTCCTGGCCCGCGACGCGGCGCCCGCGGGTGACCCGGGGCTCGTCCTGCGGGTCGCGGTCGCCGCTGCCCGGGCCGGTCTGCCGATCGCACCCATCACCCTGGACCGGCTGGCGGACTGCCCTCCCATGCCCGAGCCCTGGCCGGGCGAGGCCCTGGAGAACCTCGTCGGGGTGCTCGCCGCGGGGCCGCCCGCTGTCGCGGTGCTCGAGGCCCTGGACCAGGCTGACCTGCTGGTGACGCTGCTGCCCGAGTGGGCAGCGGTGCGCAGCAAGCCGCAGCGGAACAGCTACCACCGTTTCACCGTCGACCGGCACCTCGTCGAGGCAGCCGTGGGGGCGGCGGCCCTGACCCGCCGGGTCGCCCGCCCGGACCTGCTGCTGCTCGGCGCCCTGCTCCACGACATCGGCAAGGGACTGCCCGGCGACCACACCGAGGTCGGCATGCGGCTCGTCGCTCAGATCGGACCGCGCCTGGGGCTGTCCGCAGCGGACACCACCACCCTGGTCGCCCTGGTCCGGCACCACCTGCTGCTCCCCGACGTCGCGACCCGCCGCGACCTCGACGACCCGTCGACGGCGCGGGCCGTGGCCGACGCCGTCGGTTCGGTCGAGGTGCTCGAGCTGCTGCACGCCCTGACCGAGGCCGACTCGGGGGCCACCGGACCGGCCGCCTGGAGCACCTGGAAGGCAGGCCTGGTCACGGACCTGGTGCGCCGGTCCGGGGCCTTGCTGGCCGGGGCCCCTGCGGTCGAACGGCCCGCGCTGTCGCCGAGCCAGCAGCAGCTCGTTGACGCCGGAGCGCTCGCCCTGCAGGCCGTCGGGGACGAGGTAACCGTCGTCGCCCCCGACCGACCGGGCCTGCTGTCGACGGCTGCCGGGGTGCTCGCCCTGCACCGGCTGGACGTCCGCAGCGCGTCGGCCTTCGCCCAGGGGACGGTGGCAGTGAGCGTGTTCCGCGTCTCGCCGCGCTTCGGCTCGCTGCCCGACTGGGACGTCGTACGGGGGGACCTGCGGCACGCCCTCGAGGGGACCCTCCCGCTCGGTGAGCGGCTGGCAGCCCGAGAGAAGGCCTACGCGCGAGGTGCGGCGGCGCCGTCGACGGTGCGGCTGGTCGACGACGCCTCCGAGACCGCGACCGTGGTCGAGGTCCGCGCCCCCGACGAGCTCGGGGTGCTGCACCGCATCACGGCCGTCCTCGACCGGCGGGGCCTGGACGTCCGGTCGGCCCACGTCTCGACGCTCGGATCGGACGTGGTCGACGCGTTCTACGTCCCCGTACTGGCGGAAGCCGGGGCCCGGGACGGCCTGGTCGCGGACCTGCTCGCAGCCCTGCCGTGACGGCGTCACGCAGGCCCGTCGCCGCCTAGGATCAGCGCACTGCCCCCGACGGACGAGGACCGATGTTCGACACCCTTTCCGACAGGCTCGACAAGGTCTTCACCTCCCTGCGCGGCAAGGGCAAGCTGTCCGAGGCCGACATCGACGCCACGGCCCGCGAGATCCGCATCGCCCTGCTCGAGGCAGACGTCGCGCTGCCCGTCGTCAAGGCCTTCATCGCCGCTGTCAAGGAGCGAGCCGGTGGCGCCGAGGTCAGCAGGGCGCTGAACCCGGCGCAGCAGGTCATCAAGATCGTCGACGAGGAGCTTGTCGCCATCCTCGGCGGGCAGACCCGGCTGGTCCGCTACGCCAAGACCGGGCCGACCGTCATCATGCTGGCGGGCCTGCAGGGCGCCGGGAAGACCACGCTGGCCGGCAAGCTCGCCGTGTGGCTCAAGGCCCAGGGCCACGCCCCGCTGCTGGTGGCCTGCGACCTGCAGCGGCCCAACGCCGTCACCCAGCTGCAGGTCGTCGGCGGGCAGGCCGGCGTCGATGTCTTCGCGCCCTACCCGGGCAGCGGCGTGGGCGACCCCGTCGCGGCTGCACGCGAGGGCGTCGAGCATGCCCGGCGGATGAACTACGACGTCGTCGTCGTCGACACCGCCGGACGCCTCGGCATCGACGCCGACCTCATGCAGCAGGCCGCCGACATCCGCGACGCCGTGCAGCCCGACGAGGTGCTGTTCGTCGTCGACGCCATGATGGGGCAGGACGCGGTCGTCACAGCCCAGGCCTTCCAGGAGGGTGTGGGGTTCACCGGAGTCGTCCTCACCAAGCTCGATGGTGACGCCCGCGGCGGGGCCGCCCTGTCGGTCCGCCACCTGACCGGGCAGCCGATCCTGTTCGCCTCCACGGGCGAGAAGCTCGACGACTTCGACGTCTTCCACCCCGAGCGGATGGCCTCGCGCATCCTCGGGATGGGCGACGTCATGACCCTCATCGAGACGGCCGAGAAGCACTACGACGCCGGACAGGCCGAGAAGACCGCCGCCAAGCTGCAGAGCGGAGAGGGCTTCGACCTCGAGGACTTCCTCGAGCAGATGGCGCAGATCAAGAAGATGGGCTCGCTCACGAGCCTGCTCGGGATGCTCCCCGGCATGGGCCAGATGAAGGAGGCCATCGCCCAGGTCAAGGACAGCGACCTCGACGGCATCACCGCGATCATCCGCTCGATGACCCCGCAGGAGCGGCGCGACCCCAAGGTCCTCAACGCCTCGCGACGGGTCCGGATCGCCAAGGGCAGCGGTACGTCGGTGCCCGAGGTCAACAACCTCGTCGAGAGGTTCGGCCAGGCCCAGAAGATGATGAAGCAGATGGCCAACGGGGGCGGGGGGATCCCCGGGATGCCGGCTCTGCCCGGGATGGCCCGGGCAGCCAAACGGGCTCAGGGCAAGAAGGGCAAGAAGGGCCCGGGTCGCGCCGGCGGCGGCCCCTCGCGACCCAAGGCCCTCCCCGCGGCAGGCAACGCCGGCGGGAGCGCGTTCGGGCTGCCGACCCAGCCCGCGGCCGAGGACGCTCCTGACCCGTTCGGCCTGCGCCGCCCCCGGTAGCTCGGGGCCGGTCCCGGGCAGGGCGTGCACACGAGCTCGAACGGCGTCCGCGCTGGGTCGGGCACCGACACGCCCGGCGAGTCGGTGCCCGACCCAGCACGGGGCGTTGCTGAGTCGCTGCCCGACCCAGCGCAGGGCCCCTTGCCCCGCGTCGCAGCACCTGCAACGGTCGTCCCGTGATCGTCACCTGGACGGCCGTGCGGGCGCACCTGCCGGCAGCCACCTGCCCGTACGAGCCGCCAGGCGCCACCTGGTGGCAGGCGGGGGCGGCGGGGGCCGGCCGGGTCGAGCTGCCCGCTTTCGACGGCAGCTGGTGGTCGGTGCTCGCGACGTGGCCGAACCTGGCCACCGCCCAGCGGGGGGCCCCGGACGGTGTCGCCCTCGAGGCGTGGCACGTCGTGCTCCAGGGGGCGTCGTTCCGCGGCGATGCGGTGCTCGGAGACGGGGCCACCCCCTTCGCGTCGCTGCCGGAGCAGGCGAGGGTGTCCGGCGCCTCAGCGGTGGTGACCCTGGCCGGCCTCGGTCAGGACAGGCGTCGTACGGCGGAGTTCCTCGAGCGCGTCGTCTCGCTCGGCCAGGACATCAGGCATGCCCCCGGCCACCGGGCGTCGCTCATCCAGGCCCCCGCCGAGGGGGCCGTGATGACGTTCTCCACCTGGACGTCCCTGCGCGACGCTGTCGCCTGGGCCTACCAGGGGCCCGCGCACGCCGCGACGATCGCGCGGCAGGAGGAGCACCACCTGCTGGAGACCGGTGGCTTCCTGCGCTGCGCCGTCCTGTCCAGCCACGGCAGCCTCGGCGGCGCAGCCGACCCGCTCGCAGGACTCACCGGGACGGTCGGGGCGGCGGCGTGAACGACAGCGACGGGATCGGCGCCTACGCCGACGCCTGGGTCCAGATCGACCCGGTACGCCGGGACGAGCTGCTGGTCCGTGCCTGGGCGCCGGACGGCGTCTACTGCGACCCGCTAGCCGTCGTACGGGGCAGGGCCGCGCTGTCGGAGCACATCGCCGCGACTCAGCAGTCCCTCGACGGTGGGCGCATCGAGGTGACAGCAGAGGCGGTCCGCCACCACGAGAGCGCCTTCTTCCCGTGGGCCATGGTCGACGCTGCGGGGGTGACCGTCATGACCGGCTTCGACGTCGCCCAGCTCGACGAGCAGGGCCGGATCACCCGACTCACCGGCTTCTTCGACCCGGCGGCCTCCTAGCCCTCAAGGACAGCTCGCAGCATCGCGAGCCGACCGGCGCACCGCTGCGGCATCGAGGTCCAGTAGTAGGGGAGCGTCATCAGAGCCAGCCCCAGCGCCCAGCCGCGGGCCCGCGGCCAGGTGTCGTCGTCGGCGCCGACGGCCTGCCGGAAGGCCTCGCGTCCGGGTCGGTCGAGCAGGTCCCACGCGACGGCCAGGTCGACCGTCGGGTCGCCCACGGCCAGCCCGCCCAGGTCGAGCAGGGCGGTCAAGCGGCCGTCGCGGACGAGCAGGTTCTCCGCGACGAGGTCGCCGTGCAGCCAGCCAGGCGTGACCGCGGCGAGAGGCAGTTCCATCGCGCGGTCCCAGACCTCGAGGACGCCATCCAGGTCGAGGTCGAGCCCACGGATCTGCCTGCAGGCCAGCAGGTCTGCCCGGGTGTCGGCGTCGCGGTCGAGCAGGTCCTCGCCCCGGTAGGACCGCAGTGCCGGGTCGTGGAGCGCCTCGGTCGGTACGTCGAGCCCGCGCAGTGCAAGGACCAGCTCTGCCAGGTCAGAGGCCAGCGGCGCCGGGGCAGCGGGGACGGTGCCGTCCAGCCACCGCACGACCGACCAGCGCTCGGGGTAGCCGTGCCCCGGCTCGCCGACGGCCAGCACCTCCGGGACGGCGACGGGCAACGCCGAGCCAACGGCTGGTCCCCACCGGGCCTCCTTCGTGATGCCCACCGACCCGCCGGGCTGGCGAGGGAGTCGGACCAGCAGCTCGCTCCCCAGCCGGAACAGCGCGTTGCTCGACCCCTGGGCCGGCAGCGTGCCGAGTGGGAGCCCGGCCAGCGCGGGCAGCTGGTCCACCACCAGCGCCCGGACGAGGGCCTCCTCGATCGCCAGCTCGTCGACGTGCAACGGGCCGTGGACCGTCACCCGGAGCGGGGGGTACCGCGGACGCCCAGCACGCCGAGCCCAAGCCCGACCAGCTGGGCCACCGCACAGACGGCCATCCCGGCCCGCGGCCCGGCGGAGGTGACGACCGTCCCGGTCAGCGCACTGCCGATGGCGTAGGCGCCGAACTTCAGCGAGCTCGCCGTCGTCACGACCTGGGTCCGCATGTCGGCTGGGCTGGCGTTGTCCCGGACGGTCAGCGTCGCGGCGAGCACCGGCCCCTCCACGGCGCCGGCGAGCAGCAGCAGCCCCAGCGCGACCGGCAGGCTCGGGGCGACGGCGACGCCTGCGAACAGGACCGCGAGGGCGGCGATCCCGGCCAGCGCCGAGCGCAGCGGCCCGGTCCGGACGTGGCGGGCCGCCACGACGACCGACCCGAGCAGCGCCCCGAGCGCGAACGTCGCGAACAGCAACCCCGACGCCGCCCGCCCCGCCCCGAGGTCGACGGCGAGCAGCGGGAAGACGACGGGCAGCGCGCCGATCCCCAGGAACGACACCGTCGTCGCGAGGGTCACCGCACGCAGCGGCGGTGCGGTCGCCAGCAGCCGCAGTCCCGCGCCGACCGTCCGGGCGAGAGAGACCTGTCCCGGCGCCGCCTCGGGCGCGGGCATCGGCACCCGCAGGACGGCGACGAGGGCGAGCGCCGACAGCCCGGCCGTGACGGCTACGGCGGTGTCGGCCCCGGCCCCGGACGCCAGTGCCCCCGCCAGCGCCGGCCCCCCGACCCCCGCCACGTTGTACGACGTGGCCTCCGCGCCGTACGCCTTGCGGATGGACCCGCGCGGCACGAGCGGGGCGATCAGGCCGGTGAAGCCGCCGGTGAGCACCGGGATGGTGAGCCCGCCGAGCAGGCCGAGCAGCAGGACCGACCACGCCGGCGCGCGTCCGGTGGCGGCCAGCAGGCCGAGCAGCGAGCCCAGCAGCAGCAGCTGGTTGGCGACGAAGGCAAGGCGGCGCCGGGGGGTGCGGTCCAGCCAGGCCCCGAGCAGGGGCCCGCTGACGAGCGCGGGCAGCGTCGACGCGGCGACCACACCGCCGGCCAATGCGGGCGAGCCGCCGCGCTCGAGCACCAGCAGGACCATCGCCACGCGGGCGGACTCGTTGGCCAGCCGGGCCGTGGTCGAGGCGGTGAACAGGCGCCGCAAGGCCGGCGAGCGCCACACCGCAGCGGCGGCCGGTGCGGGCGCCTCGACACCTGCCGCGGCTGTCGTCTCGGCGCTGGTGGTCACCCTGGTGCGAAGGCGGTCGAGTGGCCCGGGATTCCCGCGGCGTCCGGCGGTCCGGGCTCACCCGGCGTTCTGGCACACTGGTGGTCGAGTCAACGCCGTGGGCGGCCCTCTACCCGTTCCGGCGTACCCGCACGAGGCGTCCACCGCGCACCCCCACGCGCGATCCGGCCGCCCACCCTCGCCTGTAGACCCTGGAGCACCAAGAACCGTGGCCACCAAGATCAAGCTCATGCGCCTGGGCAAGAAGCGCGCGCCGTACTACCGCATCGTCGTCGCCGACGCGCGCACCAAGCGTGATGGCCGCGTCATCGAGACGATCGGCAAGTACCACCCCAAGGAGAACCCCTCCTTCATCGAGGTCGACGCCGAGCGCGCCGCCTACTGGCTCGGCGTCGGCGCCCAGGCGACCGACCCGGTCCAGAAGATCCTGGGCAAGACCGGTGACTGGCAGAAGTTCAAGGGCGAGCCCGCCCCCGAGCCGCTGCTGGTGCGCGAGCCCAAGGTCGACAAGAAGGTCGCCTTCGAGGCGGCTGCGCTCGCCTCCGCCACGGCGGCCGGCGACGCCACCACCCCGAAGAAGAAGGCCGCCCCCAAGAAGGCTGCTGCGGAGACCCCGGCTGCGGAGGCTCCCGCTGCGGAGACCCCGGCTGCGGAGACGCCCGCCGCCGACGCCCCGGCTGCGGACGCGGCACCCGAGTCTCCCGCTGCCGAGACGGCAGCGGAGTAGTGCTCGAGTCGGCCCTGGAGCACCTGGTCAAGGGCATCGTCGACAACCCGGACGACGTCACCGTGGACCTGGTCACGGGACGACGGGGACGCACCCTTGAGGTCCGCGTCAACCCCGAGGACCTCGGCAAGGTCATTGGCCGCTCCGGCCGCACCGCCAAGGCCTTGCGTACGGTCGTGGCCGCGATCGGCGGCAAGGGCGTGCGCGTCGACGTGGTCGACACCGACGAGGTCCGCTAGTCCGTGGCCCGCGTCGCCGGTGCGCGTCGTGCAGACATGGCCCAGCCGGCTCGGGACACCGAGCCGGCTGTCGGCGTCCCCCAGGCATCTGAACCGGCGCAGGCACCTGATCCGGGACCGGCATCCGAACCGGCGCAGGCACCTGAACCGGGACCAGTATCCGAACCGGCAGCGGCTCCGACCCCCGAGCCCGACCCCGGCCTGATCGTTGTCGGCCGCATCGGCCGGCCCCAGGGGATCAAGGGCGAGGTCACCGTCGAGGTCCGGACCGACGACCCTGACGACCGCTTCGCGGACGGCGCAGTGCTGCGGACCGACCCTGCCGAGCGGGGTCCGTTGACCGTCGAGGGTGCACGCCAGCAAGGCAAGTACTTCGTCGTCGCGTTCGCCGGCGTCCCCGACCGCAACGCCGCCGAGCTCCTGCGCGACACGCTGCTGCTCGTCCCGATCGCCGACCTGCCGCCGCTGGCGGACGACGACGAGTACTACGACAGCCAGCTCGTCGGACTGACGGCCCAGCTCGACGACGGCAGCGCCCTTGGCGAGGTCGCCGACGTGCTGCACCTGCCTGGTGGCGACGTCCTCGTCGTGCGCCGCTCGTCCGGGACTGAGGCGCTCGTTCCTTTCGTCCGGGCGATCGTGCCGACCGTCGACCTGGCGGCCGGTCGGGTGCTCGTCACCCCGCCGCCCGGCCTGCTCGAGCTGAGCGAAACGCCGACTGACCCCGGCAGCAGCGTGCAGGCCTGACGTGCTCGTCGACGTCGTCACGATCTTTCCGGACTACCTGCGGGCGCTGGACGTCTCGCTGATGGGCAAGGCCCAGGAGCGCGGACTGCTCACCGTCCGCGTCCACGACCTGCGCGCGCAGGCCAACGACGTCCACCGCACCGTGGACGACAGCCCGTACGGCGGGGGGCCGGGCATGGTCATGACCCCGGGGCCCTGGGGGCTCGCCCTGGACGCGGTGGTCGGGCTCGGCGGTCCGGTGCCCGCCCCGCGGCTGGTCGTCCCGACCCCGGCCGGCCGGCCGTTCACCCAGGCGGTGGCCCAGGAGCTGGCCACCGAGCCGTGGTTAACGTTTGCGTGCGGCCGCTACGAGGGCATCGATGGGCGGGTGCTCGACGACGCCGGCAGGCGGATGGTCGTCGACGAGATCAGCCTCGGGGACTACGTGCTGGCCGGGGGAGAGGTCGCGGTGCTCGTCGTCGTGGAGGCCATCGCCCGACTGCTGCCGGGGGTGCTGGGCAACGCCGAGAGCCATGCCGACGACAGCTTCAGCGACGGTCTGCTCGAGGGCCCGTCGTACACCCGGCCGGTGAGCTGGCGTGGGCTCGACGTCCCGCCGGTCCTGCTGTCGGGGGACCACGCGGCCATCGCGCGCTGGCGGCGGGACGCTGCCTTGGAGCGCACCGCAAAGCGCCGACCGGAGCTCCTCGCAGGGCGCGATGACCTGGATGCACGCGAACGGACCAACCTGCAGGCGTTCGACCGCCCATCCGGCGGTGTGGCACAGTAGAGGGCTGCCAGAGCCACCCCGACCCGGGTGAGCGCGGCCGGCACTTCACCCGCACGCGCCCGGCGCGTGCTCCCTTGCACCAGGAAGCGACGCCGATGCACATCCTCGACGAACTCGACAACACCTCGCTGCGCAGTGACGTCCCGGACTTCCGTCCCGGCGACACCGTGAGCGTCGGCGTCCGCGTCGTTGAGGGCAACCGCTCCCGGGTCCAGCAGTTCCAGGGCGTCGTGATCCGGCGTCAGGGCGGCGGGGTGCGCGAGACGTTCACCGTTCGCAAGGTGAGCTTCGGCGTCGGCGTGGAACGCACTTTCCCGGTGCACACCCCGGTGATCGAGGAGATCAAGATCATCACCCGCGGTGACGTCCGCCGCGCGAAGCTGTACTACCTGCGCGAGCTCCGCGGCAAGAAGGCCAAGATCAAGGAGAAGCGCGACATCCGCCCGGGTGCCAAGGCTGCTCCCGTGGCGAAGGCCGCGCCGGCCGCCCCCTCCGAGGCCTAACCCTTCCCCGCACGACCGTGTGCGGAGCGGTCAGGCGCCGTACAACCATGCGCCGCACGACTGACGTTCGTCCGGCGCTGACCAGCGCAACCTCCTGCGGCCCGACGCCCCAGGGCACCGGGTGCGCCATCGGGTCGTTGGTCGGTCCGTGAGCACCGACGATGCTGCCGTGACCCCACCGCAGGACAGGTCACGCCCGCTGCGGCGAGAAGTGCCGTTCCTGCTCGTCCTTGCTCTGCTGCTCGCCCTGGTGATCAAGGCCTTCCTGCTGCAGGCGTTCTCGATCCCGTCTGGGTCGATGCAGCACACGCTCGAGGTCGGCGACCGGGTCTTGGTGAACAAGCTCGTCTACCGGGTCCGCGACATCCACCGCGGTGAGGTCGTCGTCTTCAACGGCATCAACGACTGGGCACCGGAGGGCGACGTCGAGATGCCGGCTGGCGACCTGCAGCGGGTCCTGCGCGCCGTCGGCAGCACTCTCGGCGTGACGAGCGCCGGCGAGAAGGACTACATCAAGCGGGTCATCGGGCTGCCCGGGGACCGGGTGATGTGCTGCAGCGCAAGCGGTCACGTCGTCATCACCCCCCCGGGGGGCGGCCCCGTCGAGCTCAGCGAGCCCTACCTGCTCGACGCCGGCGACGCGCAGGACCCCCTCAAGTGGTTCTGCCAGGCGGGCACGACACGAGCGACCTGCCCACCCGGCTCGGCCGGCCTCACCGTCCCGGTCAGCCGCCTCTGGGTCATGGGCGACCACCGGGGCGCCAGCGCCGACTCCCGGGCCCACCTCGACGACACCCACCACGGGACCATCCCGGTCGACCGGGTGGTCGGTCGGGCGTTCGTCGTCGTCTACCCGCTCGGGCACGGGTCGGTGCTCGGGGTCCCCCCGACGTTCATGGCGCTACGGTCCGGGGACGCCGGGGCGCGCCTGCGAGCCGTCGAGGCGCTGGGCGTGCAGGCCCTCGGGGTGCAGGGCGGGGGGCTCGCCGCAGGGCTCGCGGGGGCGTGGCCGGTCGCGCTGCTGCGGCGCCGGCGCCTGGCCCGTCGGTGACCGGTCGGGGGGCGAAGGCCACCCGGACGGCCCGCCTCCCGTCGTAGGGTGACGACGCCATGACCGACCCTGTCCCCGTCGCCCGGACCGCAGCCCGCGTGCTGCTGCTCGACGGGCGCGACCGGGTCTTGCTGTTCCGGGGCGGCGACCCGCACCTGCCCGAGCGCGGCACCTGGTGGTTCACGCCCGGCGGCGGCCTGGACCCGGGGGAGCAGACGGTCGACGGTGCGGTCCGCGAGCTGTTCGAGGAGACCGGGCTGCGCTGCGAACCGGCCGAGCTCGGCGCCCCTGTGCACACCGAGGTCAGCGTCTTCGACTTCGCCGGAAGGCGCATCACCCAGCACTCCACCTTCTACGTCCTGCGTGTTGTGGCGCACGAGGTCGACACAAGCGGCTTCGAGGAGCTCGAGGCGAGCAGCATCGTGGAGCACCGCTGGTGGGAGCGGACCGCCCTGCGCGGCACGCCCGACACCGTCTACCCGCCGTCGCTGGCTGACCTGCTGGACCGCGTCGCATGACGAGGTGGTCGTGGTGATCCGGGCGCCCCGCCCCGTCGTACGGTCCGAACACGGCCTGTGGGCCCTCGAGCGGGTCCTGCAGCACCACGGCTTCCCTCACGTCGCCGGCGCCGACGAGGCCGGCCGCGGGGCCTGCGCCGGGCCGCTCGTCGTCGCCGCTGTCGTCCTGCCGGCCGGCCGCCGGGGCCAGGTGCCGGGGCTCGCGGACTCGAAGCTCCTGACGGCCGCGGCCCGCGAGGCGGCGTACGACGAGGTGGTCGGCCGGGCGCTGGCGTGGTCGGTCGTGGTCGTCCCGCCCCGCGAGGTCGACCGGACCGGGCTGCACGTCATGAACATCCGGGCCATGCGGCAGGCCGTCGGGCGCCTGGACCCGTGCCCGTCGTACGTGCTGACCGACGGGTTCGCCATCCCCGGCATGCCCGCGCCGACCCTCGCGGTGTGGAAGGGCGACCGGGTCGCGGCCTGCGTCGCGGCTGCTTCGGTGGTGGCCAAGGTGACGCGGGACCGGCTGATGGTCGCGCTGCACAAGCGCTGGCCGGCGTACGACTTCGCCCGGCACAAGGGCTACAGCACGGCGGAGCACATGGCGGCCCTCGCCGAGCACGGGCCCTGTCCCGAGCACCGCTTCTCCTACGTCAACGTCCGGGCCTCGCTCACCAGACAGGACCAGCCGGCATGAGTGCAGACGACCTCGAGAAGTACGAGACCGAGATGGAGCTGCAGCTCTACCGGGAGTACCGCGACATCGTCCAGCAGTTCGAGTGGGTCGTGGAGACCGAGCGCCGCTTCTACCTGGCCAACGCGGTCGACGTCGTGCCGCGCACCTCTGCCGGCGAGGTGTGGTTCGAGGTCACCCTGCAGGACGCTTGGGTGTGGGACATGTACCGGCCGGCGCGGTTCGTCAAGACGGTTCGGGTGCTCACCTTCAAGGACGTCAACGTCGAGCGGCTCGAGAAGCCCGAGTTGGAGCTTCCCGCTTCCTGACCGGGGTAGCCCTGTCCCATGAGCTCCCCCGAGGTGTACGACGAGGCCGGTCCCGAGGGCCGCCCGACCACGCTGGTGGACCGGACCGGGCGCGGCTCGCCCGCGGCCAACCAGAGCAAGGCCGAGCCGTTCCCGGCCTCGCCCGCGCAGGGCCAGGCCGAGACGCCAGGAGCAGGTGACCAGCAGGCCAACTCGCGCGGCTCCGGGACGGCAGCGGGCGGCACGGGTGACGCCGCCGACGTGCCGGTGCTGTCCGACCAGGCCGCGCCGGAGACCTCCGAGGAGCTGCCTCCGGTGTCGGGGAGCTACGTCCCCGACGTGGACGAGAGCACCGCGACCCGCCGCTGAACCTGGACCCGGCGTCGTACGGGCCGGGCGTCGTACGGGCCGGGCGTCCTAGCGGCTCACTAGTCCTCCTGCACGGGGCTGTCCACAGGTCCCCGACCTGTCCACAGCGCCGTGTTGGCGCCCGCGGGCGGGCATGACCACGCCGATCGTGGTCTGCGGAGGTGGTGCGGGTGGACCGCCGGGCGCTGGGTGCATGGGGTGAGGAGCTGGCCGAGCAACACCTGGTGGCTGCCAGGTCGAGGAACTAGGCGCTGTCGCGAGGGCGATCTGGACCTCGTCGCGCTGGATGGGACCGACCTGGTCTTCGTTGAGGTCAAGACCCGCAGCGGGGTCGGCTTCGGCGAGCCGTCGGAGGCGGTCGGGCACGTCAAGGCCCGCCGGATCCGGATCCTCGCGCTGCGCTGGCTGGCCGAGCACCGGCCTGCCGGGGCGCACAACCTGCGCTTCGACGTCGTCTCGATCGTGCGCCGGCCTGGGGCCG
>JAYTHS010000494.1:0-2815 GCA_043732345.1 Frankiales bacterium
GAGGTCGGTCATCTGTGTCGCTCCACGTCAGCGGTCCACTCCACCCATCACGGGGTCGATCGAGGCCACCGCGGCGATGGCGTCGGACAGCAGGGCGCCTTCGCACATGGCGGCGGTCGCCTGCAGGTTGGTGAAACTGGGGTCGCGCACGTGGACGCGGTAGGGGCGGGTGCCGCCGTCGCTGACCGCGTGCACGCCGAGCTCGCCCCGGGGGGACTCGATCGGGACGTAGACCTGGCCGGCGGGGACCCGGAAGCCTTCGGTGACCAACTTGAAGTGGTGGATCAGGGCCTCCATCGAGGTACCCATGATCTTCTTGACGTGGTCCAGCGAGTTGCCCAAGCCGTCACTGCCCAGGGCCAGCTGCGCGGGCCAGCCGATCTTCTTGTCCTGGATCATGACCGGGCCGGGCTGCAGCTTGTCCAGTGCCTGCTCGATGATCTTGAGCGACTCCCGGAGCTCCTGCATACGGACCAGGTAGCGGCCCCAGACGTCGCAGGACTGCTGCACGGGGACGTCGAAGTCGTAGGTCTCGTAGCCGCAGTAGGGCTCGGTCTTGCGCAGGTCCCAGGCAAGACCGGCCGAGCGCAGCACCGGACCGGTGATGCCCAGCGCGATGCAGCCCTGCAGGTCCAGGTAGGAAACGTCCTGCGTGCGCTTCTGCCAGATCGGGTTGCCGGTGAGCAGCGCGTCGTAGGAGTCGAAGGCCGCGGGCAGGACCTCTAGCAGCTCGCGGATCTTCTCGACGGCTCCTGGAGGCAGGTCCTGGGCGACCCCGCCGGGGCGGACGAAGGCGTGGTTCATCCGCAGTCCGGTGATGGTCTCCAAGACGTCCAGGACGGTCTCGCGCTCGCGGAAGCTCGCGGTCATCGCGGTGAGCGCGCCGAGCTCGAGGCCACCGGTGGCCAGCCACACCAGGTGGGAGGAGATCCGGTTGAGCTCCATGCACAGCACCCGGATGACGGTCGCCCGTTCGGGCACCTCGATGCCCAGCAGCTTTTCCACGGCAAGGCAGTAGGCCGTCTCGTTGAAGATCGGGGAGAGGTAGTCCATGCGTGTCACGAAGGTGACGCCCTGGGTCCAGGTGCGGTACTCGAGGTTCTTCTCGATGCCGGTGTGCAGGTAGCCGATGACGGTGCGCGCGGTGGTGATTGTCTCGCCCTCGAGCTCGAGCACCAGGCGCAGCACGCCGTGGGTCGAGGGGTGCTGCGGGCCCATGTTGACGACCATCCGCTGGTCGTCGGAGGCCGCGTCGGCGATGGAGTCCCAGTCGCCACCGGTGACCGTGTAGACGGTGCCCTCGGTGGTCTCGCGGCTGCCCGCGGCGTACGGGTCGGTGACCAGCTCGGTGTCGCCTGCGGTCATGCGTAGGACCTCCGCTCGTCCGGGGGCGGGATGGTCGCGCCCTTGTACTCGACGGGGATGCCGCCGAGCGGGTAATCCTTGCGCTGCGGATGCCCCTGCCAGTCGTCGGGCATGAGGATTCGGGTCAGGGCGGGGTGGCCGTCAAAGACAATCCCGAACATGTCCCACGCTTCGCGCTCGTGGAAGTCGGCGGTCGGGTAGGTCGCGGTCACCGACGCGACGTGGGGGTCCTCGACGGTCACGGCCGTCTCCAGGCGGATCCGCCGGCGGTAGGTCATCGACGTCAGGTGGTAGACGGCGTGCAGCCGCTCGGCCTGGGCCGGGTAGTCGACGCCGGACACGCTGGAGCACAGCTCGAAGCGCAGGTTGGGGTCATCGCGCAGGGCCCGGCAGACCTCGTCGACCTTCGCGGGAGCGACGTGGATCGTGAGCTCACCGCGGTCGACGACGACCCGCTGGACGGCGCCTGCGAAGCCCGAATAGGCCTCCGCGAGCGCGTCGACGACCTCGTCGAACCAACCGCCGTACGGGCGGGGGGAGGAGATCGGGGCGACGGCGCGGGCGACCAGCCCGCCATAGCCGCTGGTGTCACCACCGAAGGCCGCACCGAACATGTCGCGGCCAGCACCCTTGACGACCTCGGGGGCAGTGACGGAGGAGCCGGTCAGGTGGGTGCCGCTCGTGCTCACCGACCCAGTCGGGTCGTGGTCTCCGGCGGGTGTGAGGCTCATGCCTCGCTCCCCGCGCGGGCAGCCTTCTTGCCCTCCTTGGTGTAGCGGATCGAGGAGGCGACCAGGGGGCGCGGCGCGTAGCCGGGCTCGAGGCGGCGCTTGGCGTTGGCGCCGAGCGGCTCCTCCATGATCTTGTCGTGCAGCTTGAGGATCGCGTCGAGCAGCATCTCCGGGCGCGGCGGGCAGCCGGGCAGGTAGATGTCGACGGGGATGATGTGGTCGACGCCTTGCACGATCGCGTAGTTATTGAACATGCCGCCGCTGCTGGCGCAGACGCCCATCGCGATGACCCACTTGGGCTCGGGCATCTGGTCGTAGATCTGCCGCACGACCGGCGCCATCTTCTGCGACACTCGGCCGGCCACGATCATCAGGTCAGCCTGGCGCGGGGAGGCCCGGAAGACCTCCATGCCAAACCGGGCCAGGTCGTAGCGACCCGCGCCCGTCGACATCATCTCGATGGCGCAGCAGGCCAGCCCGAACGTCGCCGGCCACAGCGAGGACTTGCGCGACCAGTTCACGACCTTCTCGACGCTGGTCAGCAGCACCCCGCTCGGGAGCTTCTCCTCAAGACCCATTCCGTTGGCTCCTCTAGTCCCACTCGAGCCCGCCGCGACGCCAGACGTAGGCGTATGCGACGAACACGGTGACGATGAAAAGGACCATCTCGACCAGCCCGAAGACGCCCAGGCGACCGAACGCCACCGCCCACGGGTAGA
>JAYTHS010000495.1:0-9344 GCA_043732345.1 Frankiales bacterium
CTGGCCGACCCGTCCGCGGCGCAGGCCGTCGGCGCCGACCGGGCGGGCTTCGAGCGGTCGGTCCTGAGCCGACTGGTGGACCACCTGGTCGTCACCGACGCGGCCCGGCGCGAGGGCGTCAGCGTGGACGGGGGCGACGTCGCGGCCACCCAGGACCGGATCGCGACCCAGCTCAACGGCGTGGCGCAGCTCCGAGCCGCGGCGCTCAAGGCCGGGATCTCGGCAGCGGACCTGCCGCAGACGCTGTCCGACGTCGCCCTGCGGGACAAGCTCGCCGACAAGCTCACGGCCGACGTGGCGGTGCCCGACCCGCAGCTGCGGGCCGCCTACGCCCGTAACGCCGCGACCAACGACACGGTCCACTCGGCGCACATCCTGGTCGCCAGCCAGGCGCTCGCCCGCACCCTGCTGGCCAAGGTCACCGCCGCCCCGGCCAGCTTCGGCGCGCTGGCGACGCAGTACAGCCAGGACGCCGGCAGCAAGGCGCAAGGTGGCGATCTCGGGTTCCTCGGCCGGGGCGTGCTCGCGAAGCCCTTCGAGGCAGCCATCTTCGGTAACAAGCCCGGGTCGTTCGTCCTGGCGAAGACCCGCTTCGGCTACCACGTCATCCACGTCATCGAGCGCCGGACGACCACCTTTGCCCAAGCCGTGCCGGAGCTGCGGCGCGAGCTGCTCGCCACCCAGCGCACCGCCGCCGTCGAGCAGCGGCTGCGCGCCGACGCCAAGCGCTTGGGTGTCCGCATCAACCCCCGCTTCGGACGCTGGGACGCCACCCAGCTCGCGGTGACCGCCGCCCCGGCCGACCCGAGGACCGACGTGACCCGGGCCAGCCCGACCACCGGCGCAGTCTCGCCCGGCCAGCCGCAGCAGGGTCAGCCGCAGCAGGGCCAGCCCACGACGGCGCCCTGACCCGGCGATGACCACCTCCGGGGTCGTGGTTCGCCTTCGCGGCGACCCGGAGCAGCTCGACCAGCTCCTGCGGCTGGCCACCGAGACCGGCCTGGAGCTCGACGTCAACCCGCCGGGGACCCGGTTGCTCGAGGCGGTCGAGGTGATGGACCGCCTTCGCTCGCCCGGGGGGTGCCCCTGGGACGCCCAGCAGACCCACAGCAGCCTGCGGCCCTACCTGCTGGAAGAGGCCTTCGAGGCCTACCAGGCCCTCGAGGACGGCGACGACGAGGCCCTGCGCGAGGAGCTCGGTGACGTTCTGCTGCAGGTCCTGTTCCACGCCCGCATCGACGAGGCGTGGAGCGTCGACGACGTCGCCGGGGACCTCGTCGACAAGCTCGTCCGTCGCCACCCGCACGTGTTCGCCGGGGCGAGCGCGGACGACCTCGAGGGCAGCTGGGAGAACCTCAAGCAGCGGGAGAAGCAGCGCACCTCGGTGACCGACGGCGTGCCGATGACCCAGCCGGCCCTGATGCTGGCAGCCAAGCTGCAGAAGCGCTCGGGCCGCCTCGGGGCGCCGGTCGCGTCGTACGACGGACCGGGGGGTGCGCTGTGGGAGCTGGTGGCCCGCTGCCGCGAGCAGGGGCTGGACCCCGAGGAGGCGCTGCGCGCGACCGCCCGGACCCACCGGGACCGGCTCGCGGCCGTCGAGGCCCAGCTGCGCGACCAGGGCGTGGACCCGGCGTCCCTGACGCCGCAGGAGTGGGAGCAGCGATGGACGCGCTAGGCACGCAGGTCCTCGGGACCGTCGTACGGCTGCAGGTCCAGACCGGCCACCTCAAGACCCGGCCGTCCGGGACCGGGCGCTACGACCCGGCACCGCTGCGGCAGGTCGACCACCTCGAGGTCTCCGCCCGGGGCTGCACGGGGCCCGGCGGGGTGCTGGACCTGCACCACGCCGACCATCCGGAGTCGCGCAACGTCCGGCTCGTCAACGGGCTGTCGCTGCTGCCGCTGGCCCACTACGAGCGGCTGCGCGCGACGTACGGCGCCCACGTGGTGGACGGCGCCGCGGGCGAGAACGTGCTGATCGAGACCACCCGGCCGTGGTCGGCGGCGGACCTGCGGGGCGAGCTGCTGCTCGAGGTCGACGGCGGCACGGTCCCGATGACCGACCCGATGGCTGCTCCACCGTGCGTGGAGTTCAGCCGCTGGTGCCTGCGCCGCGACGACCTCGAGGTCGACGACGAGGTCCGGGCCACCCTCGAGGACCTCGACCACGGCGTGCGGGGCTTCTACCTGCGGCCGGCTGGGTCCGGGACGCTGCGCATCGGGGCCAGGCTCCTGCGCGCCTGAACGGCGCACCACCCCGGGCTGGCTAGGCTCGGCACCCGCCCCGCAAGCCACCAGGAGAACCGTGCCGTCCATCGAGGCCGTCGGCGCCCGCGAGATCCTCGACTCGCGCGGCAACCCCACCATCGAGGTCGAGGTCGCCCTCGACGACGGGACCCTGGCCCGGGCCGCGGTCCCCAGCGGCGCGAGCACCGGGGCCTACGAAGCCGTCGAGCTCCGTGACGGGGGCGACCGGTACGGCGGGAAGGGCGTCCAGCAGGCGGTGTCGTTCGTCCTGGACACCATCGGCCCGGAGCTCATCGGGACCGAGGCCAGCGAGCAGCGGATCATCGACCAGGAGCTCATCGACCTCGACGGGACACCCGACAAGAGCCGGTTCGGTGCCAACGCGATCCTCGGCGTCAGCCTCGCGGTCGCCCGGGCGGCGGCGGAGAGCAGCGGCCTGCCGCTGTTCCGCTACGTCGGCGGACCCAACGCCCACGTCCTGCCGGTGCCGATGATGAACATCCTCAACGGCGGGGCCCACGCCGACACCAACGTCGACGTCCAGGAGTTCATGGTCGCGCCGATCGGAGCTGCGACCTTCTCGGAGGCTCTGCAGATGGGGACCGCCGTCTACCACGCGCTCAAGAGCGTGCTGAAGCAGCGCGGCCTGACCACCAGCGTCGGCGACGAGGGCGGCTTCGCCCCCGACCTGCCGAGCAACCGCGACGCCCTCGACCTCATCGTCGAGGCGATCGGGACGACCGGCCTGGTCGCGGGCCGTGACATCGCGCTGGCGCTCGACGTCGCGGCGAGCGAGTTCCACGGCAAGGACGGCTACGCCTTCGAGGGCTCCACCAAGACCTCCGAGCAGCTGACGCAGTACTACGCCGACCTCGTCGCGTCGTACCCGATCGTGTCCATCGAGGACCCGCTCGACGAGAGCGACTGGGACGGCTGGGCGGCGATGACCTCGCTGCTCGGGTCCCAGGTCCAGATCGTGGGTGACGACCTGTTCGTCACCAACCCGGCCAGGCTGGCCGACGGGATCGCGAAAGGCTGCGCCAACGCACTTCTCGTCAAGGTCAACCAGATCGGCACCCTCACCGAGACCCTCGACGCCGTGCAACTGGCGCATCGCAGCGGCTACCGCTGCATGATGAGCCACCGTTCGGGCGAGACCGAGGACACCACGATCGCCGACCTCGCTGTCGCCACCGACTGTGGGCAGATCAAGACCGGTGCGCCGGCCCGCTCCGAGCGGGTGGCCAAGTACAACCAGCTCCTGCGGATCGAGGAGGAGCTCGACGACGCCGCCCGCTACGCCGGGGCCGGCGCTTTCCCTCGCTTCACGCGGGCCTGATGGCGAACCGACCCCCCGCGGGCCTGACGACCCGGGCTGCCGGCCTCGGGCTGGCGGTCTGCGCCCTGGTCGTGAGCGGCGCGCTCCCACTCCGGGAGTACCTCAGCAACCGGAGCCACATCAGCTCCGTCGAGGCGGCCCAGGCCGCCCAGTCGCAACGGGTCGCTGCCCGGCAGCGCCAGCTCACCCAGCTGCAGGACCCGGCGTACGTCCGGTCCCAGGCCCGGTTGCGGTTGCACTTCGTCCTGCCCGGCGAGACGGCGTACGTCGTGCTGGCCCCGCCGACGGCGGCCGTGCCAGGAGCGGTCAAGGCCAGCCCCGGGGCGACGTCCCGTGGTCCCGGCCGACCGTGGTTCTCCCAGGTCTGGGGCAGCGTGACGGCCGCCGACTCCCGGTGAGCTCGCGCGACGCGATGGACCCGCGTCCGGTGAGCTCGCGCGACGCGATGGATCCGCGCGACGCCCGAGCGGTCGCGCTGCAGCTGAGCCGTCGCCCGCGCGCGATGCGCGAGGTCGCCCACCGCTGCGGCTGCGGACTGCCCGACGTCGTCGAGACCAACCCGCGGCTGGAGGACGGCTCGCCGTTCCCGACGCTGTACTACCTGACGTGCCCCCGGGCGGCGTCGTTCATCGGGACGCTGGAGGCCAGCGGACTGATGCGGGAGATGACCGAGCGGCTCGCGACCGATGCCGACCTGCAGGCGCGCTACACCGCGGCGGCCGCCGACTACGTCACCCGGCGGGACCGGCACGGCGTGCTGGCCGACGTCCCGGCGCAAGGCGGGATGCCGACCCGGGTGAAGTGTCTGCACGTGCTGGTCGCCCACTCGCTCGCCGTCGGTCCTGGGGTGAACCCGTTCGGGGACGAGGCGCTGGCACTGCTGACGGACTGGGCACGCAAGGGGCCTTGCGTCGACCCGGACGACCCCGACGTGGTGCCCGGCAAGAAGACCCGCTCGTGAGAGTCGCCGCGGTCGACTGCGGGACCAACTCGGTGCGGCTGCTCGTCGCTGACATCGTGCCCGGACGCAAGGTGGACGTGCTCCGGCAGATGCGCATCGTCCGGCTCGGCGAGGGGGTCGACCGGACGGGCGAGCTCGCACCTCAGGCCCTGGAGCGCACGCGGGTCGCGCTGGTCGACTACGCCGCGACCTGCCGTCAGTACGACGTCGAGCGCATCCGCATGGTCGCCACCAGCGCGACCCGGGATGCCCGCAACCGCAACGCTTTCACCGAGATGGTCGAGGTCGTCCTGGGCGTGACCCCGGACGTCGTCAGCGGGGCCGAGGAGGCTGCGCTGTCCTTCACCGGTGCGACCGGTGACCTGGTCGATGACGCCTGCGCACCGGCGCCGTACCTCGTCATGGACATCGGCGGGGGCTCGACCGAGCTGGTGCTCGGCAGCACCGGGGTCCAGGCGGCCCTGTCGGTCGACGTCGGGTGCGTGCGCCTGACCGAGCGTCACCTGCTCGCCGACCCGCCCACGCCGGACCAGGTGGCCGCTGCGCAGGCCGACGTGCTCGAGGCGCTCGAGCGGGTGGCCGCCGTGGTGCCGGTCACCCAAGCCCGTACGGCGGTTGGGCTGGCCGGTTCGGTCACGACCGTCGCCGCGATCGCCCTCGGGCTGCCGGCCTACGACACAGACGCCCTCCACCTCTCGCGGATCAGCGCCGAGAAGATCCGGGAGGTGACCGAGCGGCTGCTGGGTATGACGCGCGCCGAGCGGGCGGCGCTGCCGGTCATGCACCCAGGTCGGGTCGACGTGATTGGTGGGGGAGCCCTGGTCCTGCGCACCGTCGTCGACCGGTTCGGGCTCGATGAGGTCCTGGTCAGCGAGCGCGACATCCTCGACGGCATCGCGCTGTCGGTCGGGCCGTGACCCGGGTGGCCCGGTGATCGCCCCGGGTAGCGGCCATCCCACGGACCGGGCCAGTGCCACGACCCCGGTGGCGCGCAGCGCGCAGGACGTCGCCCGGCTGGCCGCGTCGGCTCCCTCGCTGGACCACCTGGACGGGCGTTCGACGGTCTGCCGGGCCTGCCCCCGGCTGGTCGACTGGCGCGAGCAGGTCGCGCAGGACAAGCGCGCGAGCTTCGCGGACCAGACCTACTGGGGTCGTCCGGTCAGCGGTTGGGGCGTCGCGCGACCCCGGCTGCTCGTCATGGGCCTGGCCCCGGCGGCCCACGGCGGCAACCGCACCGGCCGGATCTTCACCGGGGACCGCAGCGGGGACGTGCTGTGGGCGGCCCTGTTCCGGGCCGGGCTGGCCACCTCCTCGGTGTCCACCACCGCTTACGACGCCCAGCAGCTGGTGGGGACGCGGATCACGCTGCCGGTGCGCTGCGCGCCGCCGGCCAACAAGCCCACCCCTGAGGAGCGGGACACCTGCGCCCCGTGGCTGGACCGCGAGTTGGAGCTGGTGCTGCCGTCGGTGCGGGTCGTCCTCGCGCTGGGGGCCTTCGGGTGGTCGGCGGCTCTACGGGCGCTGCGTGCACGCGGGGTGCCGGTGCCCGCACCGGCGCCCGCCTTCGGGCACGGGGCCGAGGTCGAGCTGGGGTCGGTCGACGCGGGTGGGGTCGTGCTGCTCGGCTGCTTCCACGTGAGCCAGCAGAACACCTTCACCGGGCGGCTCACCGAGCAGATGCTGGACGAGGTCCTGACCCGAGCGAAGCAGCTCGCCGACCTCTGATCCGCACTCATCGGCAGCCGGCAGGTGTCCCTTGAGGGTCTTCCAGAAGAAAACTTCTCGAGTTAGGTGCCGAATTGTCAGGTTCGGCCTAATGGAGTACTGGCGCAAGCCATTCGGATCCCCTACTTTACGCAGCAGTTGGGCCGAATGGCCCAGTGCCTTGCACCCGAACGGAGGACTGTCATGCTCGGTACCCGCTGGCCGTAGCCGCGTTGGACCGGGCCGATGCGGCCCTGGTGTCCTGAAGGCGCCTGGAGTGGATGTGAGGCATCCAGTTCAGGCGCCTTCTGGCATTCTCCATCGTGCCCGCCCACCGACTCCCGCGTCGTCAGGCGCGCTGCCGACGCCGTAGCCAGGCCGCGGTCTGCATCGCCGGCTGCGGCCGGGCATGGAGGTAGCCCTGGGCCTCGTCGACGCCGAGCGCCCGGAGCATCCGGTTCTGCTTGTCGTGCTCGACGCCCTCGGCGACGACCTGCAGGCCCAGAGTGTGGGCGATGTCGACGACGGCCCGGACGACGGCCGCGTTGGCCGGGTCGGTGTCCAAACCGTCGACGAAGCTCTTGTCGATCTTGACCTCGTCGACCGGCAGACCGCGCAGGTAGGTCAGCGAGGAGTAGCCGGTCCCAAAGTCGTCCATCGAGATGCGGATCCCGAGGGCGCGCAGGTGCTCCATCCGCTGGACGGCGAGCTCGGGGTCGGTGACCAGCACGCTCTCGGTCAGCTCGATCGTGAGCAGCGACGGGTCGATGCCGCTCGCGATGAGCACCGCGGACAGCTCGGTGGCGAAGCCGCCGTCCAGCACGGTGTCGGCGCTGACGTTGACGGCGACCCCGACGCCCGTGCCGCCCCGTCGCTGCCATCCCTGGCAGGCGGTGAGGGCCTGCCGCATGACGTTGACGGTGAGCGGACCCATCAGCCCGGCGGCCTCGGCCAGCGGGATGAACTCGTCGGGAGCGATCGCGCCCAGGGCCGGGTGGGTCCAGCGGGCCAGTGCCTCGACCCCGCTGACCGACCCGTCGGACAGGCGGACCTTGGGCTGGTAGGCCACGCCGAGCGAGCCGTTGCTCAAGGCCTCACGCAGGGCGGCTACCACCGCGAGGCGCCGCTGCCCCCGGACCTCGTAGAGCGGCTCCCAGACGACCGGTCCGCCCTGGACGTGCCGCGCGCCGTACATCGCGGTTTCGGCGCGGCGCACCAGCGTGGCCCCGTCGTCGCCGTGCTCCGGCGCGACGACGACCCCGACCGACAGCCGGACGTGGGTGCCCACGGCGCCGAGCTGGGCGGCGCCCTCGACGTGCGAGCGCAGTCCGAGGCCGAACAGCTCCGGGTCGCTGCCGTGCTCGCCGACCGCGACGGCGACAGCGAAGCGGCCGCCGCCGATCCGTCCGATGAGTGCATCGCCGTAGCTGCGGTGTAGGCGCCGGCTCACCTCACGCAGCAGATCGTCCCCCACCTCGTGGCCCAGGGTGTCGTTGACCTCGTGGAAGGAGTCGACCGCGACTGCGGCGATCATCAGTCCGGTCCCCGAGGCCAGGGCCTCGCCCAGCTGCCGGCTGAGCTCCCGCAGGTTGGGCAGCCCGGTGAGGGCATCCGTGGTGGCGGCGCGGGCCAAATCGGCCTGCAGCCGACCGCGCTCGAGGGCCCCGGCCAGCTCGGTCCCGACGGCCTCGATGAGCCGGACGTCGCCGAGGTCGAAGTCCCGGACCGTGCCGAGGCGGTGGGTGACGGTGAGCAGGCCTAGGAAGCCGTGGCTGCCGAGCAGCGGAACCGCCATCCGCTCCGGGGTCTGCACCGCGCCCGAGCTCTCGCCGGCGTCCTCGGGGTCGAGCGGCACGAAGGCTGCTTCCCGTCCGGCCTCGTGGGCGGTGAGGTGCTGCCACGCCCCTTGATTTCTGTCGACGAGGGCGAGGTCGAGGTGCTCGGCATGCAGCAGGACCCGGACCCGGTCCAGGACCTCGGCGGCCTCGGGCGCCTCCGCGTCCAGCGCACCGAGGTTTTTGACGAACACCTGCAGGGCGGCCGTCTTGTCCTGCTCGACGAGCAGCCGACGGTGGTTGCGGTAGGCGAGCGTGAGCACGACCACCAGTGCGGCCATGACGAGGGCGGTCAGGGGCTGGGTCCAGACGGCAGCGACAGCGACGACGGCAAGTCCGGTCGCGACCGGCGCCAGCAGGACGGCCGAGCGGAGCGGGCCCAGCAAATGACCGGCCTGCATGGGGATGCCGAGGATCTGCATCATCAGCGTCATCAGGCACTGGGTCACCACGTCCGCGACCACGGCGGCCCCCCCGAGCGCGAGCCAGAAGGCCGGCCCCGGTAACTCGAGTGACGGGAGGAGCGAGAGGACGGCAAGGGCTATCGCGAGCTCGAGAGCACCGCTGGCGACGTTGAAGGCGACCTTCGTCAGTCCCTGTCGACGAAGCACGACAGTGTCGACGAGGTGGGCCAGAAGGCATGCGATGAGGTGGGCACCAGGTGCCACGAAGGCAGCTCCCAACGCCATCGGTACCTGCGACAGCGTCAGGCTGCGGCCCTCGGTACGGAACTCGAAGTCGATCGTGTAATGCACCAGAGGGACGTAGACGAGGGCCAGAACCCACCACGGGTAGTGCGTGGGGGCGTGCAGCACGCGTGAGGCGTCCCCAACCAGCAGGACGACCGCCGTGCTGGCCGCCAGGACGGCACAGGACAGCACCAGGGCTGCTGCCCGCCGCCACCACCTGATCTCAGCCATCCGATGGACCATCGACCTCTCTGGGCGGTTGCTTGAGCGACTGCCAGCGCGTGGAGCCGGGGAGCGGCAGGAGCAGCAGCGTGAGCCCGGCGACCAGGGCGACCGCGGCCCGCGGTCCGCTCACCGAGGCCACGGCCCCGACGAGCAGCTGCGCGCCCCCCTGGACGGCCATCAGCAGGGTGGCGGCGACCCCGTAGGCGCGGCCCCGGGCGTGCGCGGGAGCTGCGACGACGTAGGCCGCGCTGGCGACCAGCTGCAGCGACGACCCGATTCCGGCGAGCAGCCACAGGGCGGTCGTGACGGGCACGCTCGCGGACAGCGGGGTGAGCAGGAGCGGG
>JAYTHS010000496.1:0-2803 GCA_043732345.1 Frankiales bacterium
CGAGAAGGACCGCGCCGAGCACGTCATGATCGTCGACCTGGCCCGTAACGATCTCGCTCGTGTCACCCGACCGGGGTCCGTCGAGGTCGAGGCGCTGTATGTCGTGACCCCGTGGTCAGGGCTGGAGCACGCGCACTCCACGGTCGCGGGGGTCCTGCAGCCCGGGACCACAACCGGTGACGTGCTCTCCGCCATCCTGCCCGGTGGATCGGTGACCGGGGCACCAAAGCACGCGGCCTGCGGCCTGCTGGCCGGCCTCGAGCCGGTGGGGCGCGGTCCGGCGATGGGGGCGTTCGGCTTCGTGTGGCCCGGCGGTCTGGACCTCGGGTTGACGATCAGGACGGTGGCCGTCGCTGGCGGCCGGGCTCACGTGTGGGCGGGAGGGGGCATTACCTGGAGCAGCGACCCTGACCTCGAGGTGGCGGAGGCCCACGCCAAGGCAGCCCCCCTCCTGCGGGCTCTGTCCCCGGCCGGACGGGATCGGGTCCGCGGCTCGACGTGACCCCCTGACCTGGCCCGTCCGCGTGGCCTGCATGGCCCAGTGTGGTCCCGCAAGACCCCCAGACGGGTGGTCCCGCGCCAGCCTGCTCCCGCCGATGACGTAGGGGTCGCCGCGGCCAAGCTGGCCCGCGCGGCCGGCGTCGCGACGGCGACCCGTGTGGTGGCGGCCGCCCATGAGCAGGCCAGCGAGAGCGTGCGCGGCGAGCGGCTGGACCTGGCCCGCGTCCCGTAGCCCGGCCACCCGCGCGGGGCCGCTACGCCTTTTGGATCATGGGAAGTTGCGGCCCCCGGCGGTGTCAGGAGCGCCAGCCTCGGGCCATGGTGATGGAGCCACCGATGGATCACGCAGAAGGCCTCCCATGAAACGTCAGCACTCCGCCCGACCCTGGACCGCGCAGGCCAGCCACACCCGGACCGCGCAGGCCAGCCACACCTGGACCCGTCGGGCACTGGCCGGTCTGACTGCCCTGACCGCGTGCGCCCTGCCAGCCGGACCGGCCCTGGCCGCACAGCTGCGGATAGCGCCCGACGCCGGGCTGCGGCAGACCTACGTCGTCCGCGCCGCAGCGTCCTCCTGGGCGGATGTCGACCGGGAGCTCGCCGCCCAGGCACCCGCCGTACGGCGCATCCACCTCATCACCGCAGACGTGGTGCGACTGACCTCGGCCGAGGCCGCCCGTTGGGCCACCGACCCCCGGGTCCTTGAGGTCACCCGTGACGGTCGTGTCAGCCTGCAGTCGGACGGCGCCCGCCCCGGGTCCGCCGTCCAGGACCTCGACGACGTGCGTGCCGCGGTGGACGCGGTCGACACCGGGCTGACCGGCCGGGGGGTGGACGTGGCGCTGGTGGACAGCGGTGTCGCAGACGTCCCAGGTCTAGCCGGGCACGTCGTGGCCGGCCCAGACCTGTCGCTCGAGGCGGGGACCAACGCGCAGGACGTTGACGGCTTCGGCCACGGGACCCACCTGGCCGGGATCATCGGTGGGAAGGCCCCCGGGCTGCTGGGCGTGGCCCCCGCGGCCCGGATTGTCAGCGTCAAGGTAGCTGACCGCTTCGGCAACGCCGACGTCTCGCAGGTCATCGCCGGAATCGACTGGGTCGTCGAGAATGCCCACACCGGTGGCCGGGACATCAGGATCCTGAACTTGGCCTTCGGAACCGACTCCCGGCAGGACTACGTCATGGACCCGCTGGCCTACGCCGCGGAGGTGGCCTGGCGGTCGGGCATCGTCGTGGTCGTCTCGGCGGGCAACGACGGCCGGCTGTCCGCCGGCCTGTCCGACCCGGCCAGCGACCCGTTCGTGCTCGCAGTCGGTGCGACGGACACCAGTCGCAGGGGGAACCCGGTCGCCAACTTCTCGGCCCGCGGTGACGGCCGCCGTAACCCGGACCTGGTCGCCCCGGGGGCGCACCTGGCGAGCCTTCGGGCGCCCGGCTCCACGATCGACGTGATGTTCGGCCAGGTGGCCCGGACCGACGACGGGCTGTTCCGGGGCAGCGGCACCTCGCAGGCGGCCGCGGTGATGTCCGGCCTGGTGGCGCAACTCCTGCAGGCTCGGCCGGCGCTCACCCCCGACGACGTCAAGGCGGTCCTCACCTCGACCGCCACGCACGTGCGCGGCGGAGACGAGCGGGCTCAGGGCAACGGGATGGTCGACCTCGGGGCGGCCCTGCTGGCCTTGCCCGACCGCAGTGGTCAGCCGTTCACCCGGGCGCGGGGCGGCGGCAGTCTGGAGGCAGCTCGCGGGACGACCCACCTCGGAACAGGCGACACCGCCCTGGTCGGCGAGGTCGACGTCTTTGGACGTCCCGTCGACACGGCGCTGCTGGCGGCTGCCGAGCGCGACGGGACGGCCTGGATAGGCGGGTCCTACGGCGGGATGCCGCTGGTGGACCAGAACTGGGCGGGACAGAGCTGGGCCAGCCAGAACTGGGCGGGACAGAGCTGGGCCAGCCAGAACTGGGCGGGACAGAGCTGGGCGAGCCAGAACTGGGCGGGACAGAGCTGGGCGAGCCAGAACTGGGCCGGACAGAGCTGGGCCAGCCAGAACTGGGCGGCCCGCAACTGGGACTAGGGCTCCAGCCGCTGGCTCGACGTGCCGAAGATCATGGCAGGTCGAGCCGCGAGAAGTCTCTTCTGAAGCCGTTCCCGAGGGGGACCTGGGCAGCTGTCCCGCGAGCGTCGGCTCGACCGGCGGACGTGACGGCGGGGAGGTGCAGAGGATGTCGCAGCCTGTTGTGCCGGGCACACGTCACCGGACCGTCAAGGTCCTGATAACCACGCTCGGACTGGCCTCGATCG
>JAYTHS010000497.1:0-2767 GCA_043732345.1 Frankiales bacterium
GGTCCGAGGCTGCGCCGGGCGTCGACGATGTCGCGCACGAGCGCCCGCACCGGCCCGATGTCCCGGGGGAGCAGGGCGTCAGCGCCCGCTTTCTTCAGCACCTTGCGCCCGTCGGCCTGCTGGGCACGGAGCCGGGCAGCCGCTTGCTTGCGGTTCGTGGGGGGCGGCGCGACCGCGCCGCCGCGTCGCTTGACGGCCTCGCTGCGCTTGGGGGTCGGGCGGCCCTTGCTCTCGGTCACGCTGTTACGTTAGCCGCGCACCACACGGGGCTGTCCGGGGCCGTCAGGGCAGGGCGAGCATCTGGTCGAGCGCAACCCGGGCGTGGAACGCGGTCTCCGGGTCAACGGTGATCCGGTTCGGGACCCGCCCGGCGACGAGCTCCTCCATCGACCACACCAGATGCGGCAGGTCGATGCGGTTCATCGTCGAGCAGAAGCAGACGGCCTTGTCCAGGAAGACGACCGTCTTGTCGTTGTGCTGCAAGGCGAGGCGGCGCACCAGGTTGAGCTCTGTTCCGATGGCCCACGAGGAACCGGCGGGGGCCGCGTCTAGCGTCTTGATAATGTAGTCCGTCGAGCCGACCAGGTCGGCGGCCTGCACCACGTCGTACTGGCACTCGGGGTGGACCAGGACCGTCACTCCGGGGACCCGCTCGCGCACGTCGGCGACGCTCTTCGTGGTGAAGCGCCCGTGGACCGAGCAGTGGCCCTTCCACAGGACCATCCGCGCGTCGCGAAGCTGCTGGCCGGTCAGGCTGCCGCCGGGCTTGCGGGGGTCGAACACGACGCAGTCCTCCAGCGACAACCCGAGGTCACGGACGGCGGTGTTGCGCCCGAGGTGCTGGTCGGGCGTGAACAGCACCTTCTGGCCCTTGTCGTACGCCCAGCGCAAGGCCCGCGCGGCGTTGGAGGACGTGCAGATCGTCCCGCCGTGCCGGCCGGTGAAGCCCTTGATCGCCGCGGTTGAGTTCATGTACGACACGGGCACCGTGACGTCGGCGACCCCCGCCTCGGCGAGGACCTCCCAGCAGTCCTCGACCTGGTCGAAGCTGGCCATGTCGGCCATCGAGCAGCCCGCCGCGAGGTCCGGCAACACGACGGCCTGGTCCGGCCCCGTGAGGATGTCGGCCGACTCGGCCATGAAGTGCACGCCCTCAAAGACGATGTACGGCGCGTCGGGGCGCGCCGCCGCCTGCTGGGCCAGCCGGAAGCTGTCGCCGGTCACGTCGGCGAACGCGATGACCTCGTCGCGCTGGTAGTGGTGGCCCAGCACGAACACGTCCGCCCCCAGGGCGGCCTTGGCGGCGTGTGCCCGCTCGACCAGCGACGGGTCGCTGGCTGGAGGCAGGTCACCGGGGCAGTCGACGCCGCGCTCGCTTGCCGGGTCGCTCTGGCGGCCGAGCAGCAGCAGGGCCAGCGGGGTGTACTCCACGCCGGGCATCAACTCGGTCACGGTGCGCTCCTGTCCTCGACGTCCGGCGACTTCTCGTCGTACGGACGATAACCTACCGGGGGCTCGAGGCTTGCCGCACCTCGGAGCACGTCCTCTCGGAGCACGCCGTCTCGGACCACGGGACCAGGATGGTCCGGTGCGCGTCCTGCTGGCCCCCGACTGCTTCGGCGGCAGCCTGACCGCGGCGCAGGCCGCCGAGGCGATGGCGGCCGGATGGCGGGCGGCCCGGCCGGGCGATGAGCTCGCGCTGGTGCCACTGTCGGACGGCGGCCCGGGGTTCCTGGACTGCCTGCCGGGGGAGCGGCACCTCGCCGTGGTGCAGGGCCCGCTCGGCGAGCCGGTCCCTGCGGCGTTCCTGCTCGCGGGGGATACCGCCTGGGTCGAGTCGGCTCAGGCCTGCGGGCTGCACCTGACGGACCGGCGCGACCCGACGCTCACCACGTCGTTCGGCGTGGGACAACTCGTTGAGGCCGCAGTCGAGCTCGGCGCCCGACGGATCGTCGTGGGCCTCGGCGGCAGCGCCACCAACGACGGCGGGGCGGGGCTGCTCGCCGCGCTCGGCCTGCAGGCGCTGGACGGGTCCGGCGCTCCGTTGCCCCCCGGTGGGCTCGCCCTGGCCCGCGCCGCCCGGCTCACGGGAACCCCGGTGCTCACGGCCACCCCGGTGCTCACGGGAACCCCGGTGCCCACCGGTCTCTCCCTGTTCGATGGCGTCGCACTGGTCGCGGCGACCGACGTCGACGCGCCGCTGCTCGGGCCCTACGGCGCGACGGCGCAGTTCGGTCCGCAGAAGGGCGCCACCCGCCAGCAGGTCCGCGAGCTGGAGGCGGCCCTGGCGCACTGGATGGACATCGTCGAGCGCCACCTGGGGGTCCAGGTGCGCGATCTCCCGGGCGCTGGCGCGGCGGGAGGGCTTGGCGCCGCACTGCTCGCCCTGGGCGCCACCCGAGTGCCCGGCCTGCAACTGGTCGCCGGGGCCGTCGGGCTGGCCGCACAGGTGGCAAGCGCAGACCTGGTGGTCACCGGGGAAGGCGCTTTCGACGCCACCTCGCTGAGGGGCAAGGTCGTCTCCGGGGTCGCGGAGGCCGCCCTGCAGGAGGCAATCCCGTGCCTGGTCATCGCCGGCCGGGTCGAGGTGGGGCACCGGCAGGCCGCCGCTGCGGGGGTCGAGGCGACGTACGACCTGACCGAGCTGACAGGGGAGCGCGCGCTCGCCGACCCCCAGGGGGCGCTTCAGGAGGTGGGGCACCGGGTGGCCTGCCAGTGGTCGCGATAGGCGTGCTCCCGGTCGGGCGTGTGACACTGGAACAAGCGC
>JAYTHS010000498.1:0-2766 GCA_043732345.1 Frankiales bacterium
CTAAGCGCAGGCACGTCCCGACCCCGGAGCTCTCTGCCCGTGCACGTCCCCGTCCTGCCCCTCGTCCTCGGCGCGATCACGGCGTCGCTGGTCCTGACCGGCACGGTCCTCGCCCTGACCGGTCCCGCCCCCGCGAGGGACCTCGGTGGCGCCACCCTTGATCGGACCACGGTCGATCGGGCGCCTACGTCAACCTGGCCTTCCCCCGGGACGGACGCGACCCCGCGGCGTACGGCGCGGCCACCGTCCGGGACGCCCTGGCACGGGCTGCAGCGGCAGGACTGCGAGTCCGCTCGCCGTGGCCGGACGTGGAGATCGGCAACCACTGGTCCGTCGACCCGGCGGCCAACGAGAGGGTGGTGCGCGGCGCGGAGCAGGCCCTGGCGGCCCTCGGGCTGCCGGTCGGCGTCTACTGCAGCCCGGGGGACTGGCAGCGGATCACCGGCGACGCAGCTCACCATCCCCGTCTGGAAGGCCCTGCCCGACGGTCGCCGGATCGTGTACGGCTGCGGTGGGCCGGGCTTCGGAGGCCGCACGCCGGACCTCGTCCAAGCGGTCTTCTCCGCCCCAGACGGGCACCAGGTCGACGGCGACCTGGTCTGCGCGCTGCGCCCCGACCTGTTGCGGGTGCTGGGATAGGGGCATGACCCGACCCCTCACCCTGCCCGAGTACGCCGGGGCCGCCCGGGCGCTGCTCGACGACGGCGCCTGGGCCTACTACGCCGGCGGCGCCGGTGACGAGCAGACGCTGCGTGCCAACGCCGACGCCTGGGCGGGGTACGCCCTGCGGCCCCGGGTGCTGGTCGACGTGAGCGCGGTGGACTCCGGCGGCACGCTGCTGGGAGAGCCGGTGCCGCACCCGCTGCTGGTCGCCCCCATGGCCCACCAGCTCGGTGTCCACCCCTGCGGCGAGGCCGGGCTGGCGGCGGCCGCGGCTGCGGTCGGTGCGACGTACTGCCTGTCCACGTCGGCCTCGACGACACCCGCCGCCCTGCAGGCGGCCGTCCCGACAGGTCGGCGGTGGTTGCAGCTGTACGTCCGTGACGGGGTCGACGGGGCGCGGCGGCAGATCGCGCAGGCGGTCGAAGCGGGCTGCACGGCCGTGCTGCTGACCGTCGACCTGCCCGTCGTCGGGGTGCGCGACCGCGAGCAGCGCCACCCGTGGGCGCCGAACCCTGCCGTGTCGACGATCGCCGCCTCGGGCACGGCCCCGCTGGCCGCCCTGACCTGGCGCGACCTCGAGGCCCTGGTGCGGACCAGCCCCGTCCCGCTGCTCGTGAAGGGCATCCTGGACCCGCGGGACGCTCGACTGGCCGTCGAGGCCGGCGCGGCAGGGGTCGTCGTCAGCAACCACGGCGGCCGGCAGCTCGACCGGGTGCTGCCGACCGCCCTGGCGCTGCCCGGGGTCGTCGCGGAGGTCCGGGGCGAGGTCGATGTGCTCGTCGACGGCGGGGTGCGTCGGGGGGTCGACGTCGTCACGGCGCTGGCCCTAGGGGCCACGGCGGTCCTGGTCGGCCGACCGGTGCTGTGGGGGCTGGCCGTCGACGGGGCAGCGGGCGCCGAGCGGGTGCTGCGGCTGCTGCTCGGTGAGGTGGAGACGACCCTCGCGCTGCTCGGAGTGCCGCACGCGCGGGACCTGACCGCGGACAGCGTCCAGTGGGGGATGCACGGGTGGCGATCCGGCTGAGAGCATCCCCTCTCGGGTAGAAAGCCCTCACCACGTCCCGCGAACAGTGAGAAGCCCTTGTTCTACTGGCTCGTCAAGTTCACCCTCCGGCCGCTGTTCGCGGTCCTGTTCCGACCGCGGGTCACCGGCCGCCACCACGTGCCCCGGCGCGGTGGTGCCCTCATCGCCAGCAACCACCTGTCGATGACCGACTCGCTGTTCCTGCCCGTCATGACCCACCGGCGCGTCAGCTTCCTGGCCAAGAAGGAGTACTTCACCGGCCGTGGGCTCAAGGGCCGGTCCACGGCGGCCTTCGTGCGCTGGACCGGGCTCATCCCGATCGACCGGGACGACGCGCAGTCGGCCGCGCACTCCCTGGACCAGGGCGCCGACGCCGTACGCCAGGGACGGCTGCTGGGCGTCTACCCGGAGGGAACGCGCAGTCCTGACGGCCGGCTCTACCGCGGCAAAACGGGGGCCGCCCGGATGGCGATCGACACCGGGGCCCCAGTCGTGCCCGTCGCGATGGTGGGGACCGACCGGGTGCAGCCGATCGGCAAGATCGTCCCACGGCTCACCCGGGTCGGCATCCACTTCGGGGCCCCGCTGCAGCCCCCGGTAGCCACGAGCGAGCCGACCGCGGGACAGGAGCAGGCGCGGGCCTTCACCGAGCAGATCATGGCGGCGATCGCCGAGCTGTCCCGTCAGGTCCGGGTCGACCTCGACTGCGCCGACCACAAGCGGAGCCTTCGGCGGTAGGCCTGCAGCGGTCGATCAGGCCGGCTCGTCCGGCACCTCGGGCGGCACCACCTCGGGGCCGGCCTCGGCGGGACGGGAGCGGTCCTGCCGGTGCAGGCGCACCGCGACCAGGGCGACGTCGTCCTCCGGGCGCTCGGGCTGCAGCCGGACCAGCAGCTCGTCGCAGAGCTGGTCGAGCTCGAGGTCGGCGAGGTCCTCCAGGGTGCTGCGCAGCAGCGTCAGCCCGGTGTCGAGGTCCTGTCCGCGGCGCTCGACGAGGCCGTCCGTGTAAAGCAGGAGCGTCGCGCCCCGGTCGACGACGGTGACCGTGTCGGTACGACGCGTCGCAGGGTCGATGCCCA
>JAYTHS010000499.1:0-2761 GCA_043732345.1 Frankiales bacterium
CCGGCGGTCCGGCTGCTGGCCATCGCCGGACAGCCGCCGGACCTCACCGAGCCCGTCACGGGGTGCAGCTTCGCGCCGCGCTGCCTGGCCGCGCAGGACGACTGCCGGGTCAGCGAGCCCGCGCTGGTGGAGCCGGACGAGACCCACCGGCTCACCGCCTGCTACCACTGGGACGGGGCAGGCACCTGGGCCGCCACCGCGGCGCACGACGGGGCGGCGGAGGCCGGGCGGGTCGCCGAGGTCGTCAACGACCTCGTCCGGCAGGACCACACCTACGCGGAGCGGGGCGCATGAGCACGGCAGCGGAGACCACCACGACACATCCCGTGGCGCGGGGCCCGGAGGTGCTGGCCGTCGCCGGTCTGGTCAAGCAGTTCGGCACCGGGCGCACCCTGCTGGACCGGCTCGCGGGCCGGCCGGCGACGCTGTTCGCGGCCGTGGACGGGGTGGACCTCACGGTGCACGCGGGGGAGACCGTCGGCCTGGTCGGGGAGTCCGGCTGCGGCAAGTCCACCCTCGCCCGCTGCGCCATGGCGCTGTACGAGCCGACCGCCGGGGAGGTGCGTTACGGCGGGGTGGCCCTGGACGGGCGGCCGTCGGCGCAGCTGCGGCGCACCGTGCAGATGGTCTTCCAGGACCCCTACAGCTCGCTCAACCCACGGATGACCGTCGGGCAGGTGCTGCGCGAGCTCCTGCGCCACCACCACGTGGTGCCCCGCGCGGAGGTCGACGGGCGGGCGAAGGAGCTGGTGGACCTGGTGGGGCTGCCCCAGCGGGCCTTGGACCAGCATCCCCGGCAGTTCTCCGGTGGGCAGCGGCAACGCATCGGCATCGCCAGGGCGCTGGCCCTGGAGCCGAAGGTGCTCATCGCCGACGAGGCGGTGTCCGCGCTGGACGTGTCGGTGCAGGCGACGATCATCAACCTGCTCACCGAGCTGCAGCAGACCCTCGGGCTGTCCATGCTCTTCGTCTCCCACAACATGGCCGTGGTGCGCCAGGTGAGCGACCGCATCGCCGTGATGTACCAGGGCCGGGTGGTGGAGACCGGGCCCACGGCCACCGTGTTCGACCACCCCAGCCACCCCTACACCCAGCTGCTGCTGAGCTCGGTACCCCGGATGCTCACCAGCGAGCACCCGCGGCCCGTCGCGCCGGTGGTGGCCGCTCCGGTCGCCACCGGCACCGCCACCCCGGGCGGTTGCCGCTTCCTGCCGCGCTGCCCGGTGTCCACGTCGGCCTGCGCCACCGAGCCGGGGCTGCGGGCGGTCCCCGGCCGGGCGGACACCTCCGCGGCGTGCGTGCACGTGCCGGACCGGACCGCGGCGTGAGCGCGCCGGTCGTGATCGGCAGCGAGCGCAGCGAGGTCGGCCTGCCCGCCGCGGCCGCGGTGCTGCGGGACGGGGGCAGCGCGCTGGACGCCGTCGAGGCCGCGCTGCGGATCTGCGAGGACAACCTGGCCGACCACTACGTCGGCACCGGGGGCCTGCCCAACGCTCGCGGCGAGGTGGAGCTGGACGCCTCGGTGATGGTCGGTTCCTCCCGCGCGTTCGGGGCGGTGGCCGCGCTCGCCGGCTACCCGCACCCCATCTCGGTGGCCCGCAAGGTGCTGGAGGAGCTGCCGCAGCACGCCCTGCTCGTCGGCGCCGGCGCGGCGCTGTTCGCGGCCGAGTGCGGGTTCGCCACCGCCGAGCTGCTCACCCCCGAGGCCCGGCAGCTGTGGCGCACGAGCCTGGCCCCGGCCATCGAGTCCATCGAGGGGGAGGGCACCGCGGCCACCGCCGGGGACGAGGCCTACCGGCTCGCGGCGCTGGAGCTGGTACGCCGGATGGCCCCGCACGACGGCCCCTGGGGCACCATCAACGTGCTCGCGCTGGACGCCTCCGGGGAGCTCGTCGTCGGGGTGTCCACCAGCGGCTACCCCTACAAGTACCCGGGGCGGGTGGGCGACTCCGCGGTCCCCGGCGCGGGCAACTACTGCGACCTGCGCTTCGGCGGCGCGGCGTGCACCGGGCGTGGGGAGCTGAGCCTGCGCAACGGCGGGGCCCGCACCGTCGTCGAGCACCTGGCGGCGGGCCTCGACCCCGAGCAGGCTTGCCTGGCCATGCTGCGCGACGCCGCCACCCTGCCCGACGCCTTCCGGGCCGAGCTGCGCACGCTGGCCCTGACCCCGGACGGGCGCCACGGCGGCGCCGCCGGGCAGGCCGGGTCGGTCTACGCCGTCATGGAGGCCGACGACGTCGAGCCCCGCCTGCTCCCCCGCACCCTCCTGGAGGTCCCCGCATGAAGGTCTTCGTCTCCTCCGACATGGAAGGCACCGCAGGCGTCGTCGACTGGACGCAGTGCCTGGCCGGCAACCCCGAGTACGAGCACTACCGCGGCCTGCTGCAGGACGAGGTGAACGCCGCCATCACCGGGGCGCAGGCCGCCGGGGCCACCGAGTTCCTGGTCAACGACTCGCACTCGCTGATGCAGAACCTCAAGCCCGCCACGCTCGCGGGCCGGGCCCGCTACCTCTCCGGGCGGCACAAGCCGCTGTACATGATGCAGGGCCTCGACGACAGCTTCGACGCCGTCTTCCTGGTCAGCTACCACGGCTCCATGGGCGGACCGTCCAGCGTGCTCAGCCACACCTACAACCCGCGCGCCATCGCCGAGGTACGGCTGAACGGGGTGGCCGTCGGCGAGTCCGGGATCAACGCCCTCATCGCGCTGAAGCACGGGGTGCCGATCGTGCTGGTCACCGGCGACGACGTCACCGCCG
>JAYTHS010000500.1:0-9197 GCA_043732345.1 Frankiales bacterium
CGGCCACGCACGGGGGCGGGGGTCTCGGCCCAGGCCCGCTGCGCCGCGCTCGCGGCCTGGAACGCCTCGAGGAGCTGATCGGCGCTGGCCAGGGAGACCTCGGCGACGACCTCGGCGGTGCGGGCGGGGTTGGTGCTGGTGAAGGTCCCTGCGGCGCCGGGGACGTGCCGTCCGTCGATGAAGGAGTGGATCACGCGGAGGGCTCCGTGGTGGAGGAGAGGTCGGACAGGACCCGCGAAAGGGCCGCCACGCCGGCCTCGAGCTCGGCTGCCGAGACGGTGAGCGCGGGACGGAAGCGGATGCTGCGGGTGCCGCAGCCCAGCAGCAGCACCCGCTCGCGGTCCCGCAGGGCCGACAGCACGGCGTCACGCAGCTCGGGGGTGGGCAGGCTGAAGGCGCACATGAGGCCGCGTCCGCGCGGGTCCGTCACCACCTCGTGCTGCGTCGCGAGCCCGCGGAGCAGGCCCAGCAGGTGCTCGCCGAGGATGGCGGCCTGGGCGACGAGCCCGTCGTGCTCGACCACCTCGAGCACCTTGCGAGCCCGGACCATGTCGACCAGAGAGCCGCCCCAGGTGGAGTTGATGCGGCTGGACACGGCGAAGACGTTGTCCGGGACCTCATCGACGCGGCTGCCGGCCATGACACCGCAGACCTGTGTCTTCTTGCCGAAGGCGACGACGTCGGGCTGGACCCCCATCTGCTGGAAGGCCCAGCTGGTGCCGGTCAGGCCGCAGCCGGTCTGTACCTCGTCCAGGACGAACAGCGCGTCGTAGGAGTGGCACAGGCGCTGCATGGCCTGCAGGAACTCGGGTCGGAAGTGGTGGTCGCCGCCCTCGCCTTGGATCGGCTCCATGACGAAGCATGCGATGTCGTGGGGGTGCTGCTCGAAGGCTGCGCGCGCTGCCAGCAGCGCCTCGCGCTCGCGAGCGATCACATCGGTGCCAGGGGACAGGTACGGCGAGGGGATCCTCGGCCACGCCATCAGGGGGAAGCGGGCGACCTTGATCGGGTCGGTGTTGGTCAGCGACAGGGTGTAGCCGCTGCGGCCGTGGAAGGCCTCCCGCAGGTGCAGGACCTTGGTGCCGAGAGCGGGGTCGATGCCGTGTGACTCGTTCCAGCGGCTCTTCCAGTCGAAGGCGACCTTCAGGGCGTTCTCGACCGCCAGCGCACCACCCTCGACGAAGAACAGGTGCGGCAGGCCGGGGTCGCCGAGCACGCGGGCGAAGGTCTCCACGAAGCGCGCCATGGCGACCGTGTAGACGTCGCTGTTGCTGGGCTTGTTGCGGGCCGCCTCGAGCAGCTCGGCGTCGAACGCCGGGTCCTGGGCGATGGCGGGGTGGTTCATTCCCAGGGCGCTGGAGGCGAAGAAGGTGAACAGGTCCAGGTAGTCGGTGCCGTCGCGAGCGTCGACCAGGTGGGAGCCCTGGGAGGCCGACAGGTCCAGCACCATGTCAAACCCGTCCACCAGCAGGTGCCGGGCCAGGCTGGCGTGGACGTCGGCGGGAGCAAGCTGCTGAATCATCGTCATACCGACAAGGTAGACGGCGTTCTTCCCGTCGGAAAGCACCTAGGCGGGCGATCTTCCGGCGGCGTCGGGGAACGTAGGGTCCGCACGTGACCACGCTCTACCGCCGCGGACGCGTCCGCACCCCCGCCGATCCCTTCGCGACAGCCCTCATGGTCGACGGCGGGACCGTGATCTGGGTCGGGCAGGAGGGCGCTGCGGACGCCCTGGAGCCCGACGACACGATCGACCTACGCGACGCCTGGCTGGCCCCGGCCTTCGTCGACGCCCACGTTCACGCCACCTCGACCGGCCTGGCGCTCACCGGGCTCGACCTGACCGGCGTACCGACCCTCGCCCTGGCGCTGCAGGCCGTCGAGCGGCAGGCCCGCCGGGCCCGCGGGGGAGCGGTGCTCGGGACCGGCTGGGACGAGACGACGTGGCCCGAGCGCCGGCCCCCGACGGCGGCCGAGCTGGACCGGGCGTCGTACGGCGGGGTCGTCTACCTGGCCCGCACCGACGTCCACTCCGCGGTCGCCAGCAGCGCACTGCTCGCGGCCTGCCCCGAGGCGGCCTCGCTGCCCGGGTTCCTGCCGGACGGCCTGGTCCGGCAGCAGGCCCACCACGCCGTACGGCGCACCGCGCTCGCGGCTGTCACTCCCAGGCAGCGGCAGGACGCCCAGCGGGAGACCCTGGACCGGGCGGCCCTGCTGGGCATCGCCTGCGTTCACGAGTGCGGCGGGCCTGACATCAGCGGTGAGGACGACTTCACCGCCCTGCTGGCGCTGCCGCACCCGGTCGAGCGTATCGGCTACTGGGGCGAGCTGGACGGCGTCGAGCGGGCCCTCGCGCTGGGCGCTGTCGGTGCTGGCGGGGACCTGTTCGCCGACGGTGCTCTGGGCAGTCACACCGCGTGCCTGCAGGCGCCGTACGACGACGCCGACACCGCCGGGCACGCCTACCTGGACGCCGAGCAGGTCGCCCGCCACGTCACAGCCTGCACCCGGGCGGGGGTCCAGGCCGGCTTCCACGCCATCGGCGACGCCGCCCTGCAGGCCGTGGTCGACGGCCTCGGAGCCGCCGCGCAGGTCTGCGGCGCCGACGCGCTGCGGTCCCTGCGGCACCGGGTCGAGCACGCCGAGCTCGTCACGGCCTCGCAGGTGACGGCGCTAGCGACGTACGGCGCCGTGGCCTCCGTGCAGCCCGCCTTCGACGCCCGCTGGGGTGGTCCGGAGGGGATGTACGCCCAGCGGCTCGGCCCCGAGCGGGCATCGGGGATGAACCCGTACGCCGCCCTGACCGCCGCCGGCGTGGCTCTGGCCCTGGGCTCCGACAGCCCCGTCACGCCGCTGGACCCGTGGGGCACGCTGCGGGCCGCCGTGCGGCACAGGACCCCGGCCAGCGGGTTGTCGGCCCGGGCCGCCTTCGCCGCGCACACCCGCGGGGGCTGGCGCGCCGCGCGGCGGGACGACGAGGGCGTGCTCGTCCCCGGCTCGCCCGCGACCTTTGCCGTCTGGCAGGTGCCGGGGGAGCTGGTCGTGCAGACCCCCGACGAGCGGGTGACGGGGTGGTCCACCGACCCCCGGGCCGCGGTGGCCGGCCTGCCTGACCTCGACGGGCCGGCTCCGACCTGCCTGCGGACCGTGGTGCGCGGAACGCTGGCCCACGACGAGCCCGGTGCCCTCGCCGGTTAAGCCTGCGTGCGTGGGCCCACGCCCGCCGAGGTACGAGCTGTGCTCCTCTCGGGCCGCCCCCATCCACCCCAGCCACCCCAGCTCGTACGACGTACGAGCAGCGCCCCACCCGACGGCCTGAACCGAGGCGCACCTCGTACCTCGGTTGAGCACCAGGGGCGCACCTCGTAAGTCGGGCGAGATGCTCCCCCAGGCCCGGCCCCGGCCAGCCCCACTCGTACGTCGGGCGAGCAGCGCCCCTCATAACGGGCTGAAGCAGTGCACAGCTCGTACGTCGGGCGGCGAGCGCCCCTCACGACGGGCTGAAGCAGTGCGCAGCTCGTACGTCGGGCGATCAGGGCCTCTCCGGCAGCAGCGCTCCTTCGGCCGCAGCCCCAGCCGCAGCCCCGCAGGCAGCAACCCCGGAGGCAGCCCAGCAGGCAGACTGGACCCGTGCAGACCGACGAGCGCCTGACGACCTCGTCACCAGGCACCCGACGGACCCACGATGTGTGGCGGCTGCCGGCAGCCGCACTCGCGGGCCTCGTGCTCTACCTGGGCTTCCCGCCCGCCGACCTGTGGCCCCTGGCCCCCGTGGGTGTCGCCGCCCTGACCTGGGTCACCGCTGGGCAGAGCGCACGCCGCGGGGCCGCCCTCGGTCTGCTGGCGGGCGTGGGGGAGTTCGTCCCGCTCCTACACTGGTCGGGCGCCATCGCCGGTCCTGGGGCCTGGCTCGCGCTCGCCGTCCTAGAGGCACTGTTCTTCCTGCCGCTCGGGGCCGCCCTCGCACTGGTCAGCCGACTCCGGGGCTGGCCGTTGTGGACGGCCCTGCTCTGGGTTGGGCAGGAGGCCCTGCGCGACCGGCTCCCGTTCGGTGGGTTCCCCTGGGGGCGCCTGGCCTTCAGCCAGGCCAGCTCACCGCTCGCTCCGCTCGCGAGCCTCGGTGGGGCGCCGTTGGTCACCTTCGCCGTCGCCGCCGTCGGTGGCGCCCTCGCTGCCCTGTTCCGACGATCCGGGCGCGTGTGGGCCCTGCCCGCGGTCGCGCTCGTCGCCGTCGCCTTGCTCACCCCCACACCGACCGGTGGGGTGCCGACCACGGTCGCGCTGGTGCAGGGCAACGTCCCCCGGCTGGGCCTGGACTTCTCCGCCCAGCGGGCCGCCGTGCTGACCAACCACGTCCAGGCCACCCACCAGCTCGCACAGGACGTCCGGGCCGGCCGCACCCCGCGACCCGACCTGGTCATCTGGCCGGAGAATGCCAGCGACCTGGACCCATACACCGACCTGCCGACGCGGCGGGCCATCGACGACGCTGTCCGCGACATCGGTGTCCCCACCCTGGTCGGGGCCCTGACCGACGGACCGGGCCGGTTCCTGAGCAACCGGGGGATCGCCTGGGACCCCGTCCACGGGCCCGGCGCGTCGTACGTCAAGCGGCACCCCGTCCCGTTCGGTGAGTACATCCCCCTCCGCTCGCTCGCCCGCCGAATCACCGCCCGGGTCGACCGGGTGGCCAGGGACTTCGCCCGCGGCGACCGTCCGGGCGTGCTGACGCTGGGGTCGACCGTGATCGGGGACGTCATCTGCTTCGAGGTGGCCTACGACGGGGTGGTGCGCGACGTGGTGACCGGAGGGGGCAGGCTGGTGGTCGTGCAGACAAACAACGCGACGTTCGGGCGGAGCCCCGAGACGACCCAGCAGCTGGCGATGAGCCGGCTGCGCGCGGTCGAGCACGGCAGGACGGTCCTGGTCGCCGCTACCAGCGGGCTGTCGGCGGTCATCGCCCCGGACGGACGCGTCGTGCAGCGCTCGGAGGTGTTCACCCGCGACCTGCTGGTCCAGCGGGTACCTCTGCGCACGGCCCGCACCCTGTCCGACCGGCTTGGCGTCCTGCCAGAGCTGCTGCTGGCCCTCGGCGCCCTGGGCGTGACGCTCGCCGCGGCCCGCCGACCGTGAGCACGGTCGGTCGGGTCCTGGTCGTCGTCCCGACGTACGACGAGGTCGAGAACCTGCCGCTCATCACCCGGCGGCTGCGCACCGCCGTGCCAACCGCGGACCTGCTCGTCGTCGACGACAACAGCCCGGACGGGACGGGGGAGCTGGCCGACGGACTGGCGGCCGCCGACCCGAGCGTCCACGTCCTGCACCGGGCCGGCAAGCAGGGGCTGGGCGCCGCCTACCTCGCGGGCTTCGCGTGGGCCCGTGAGCACGGGTACGACGTGGTCGTTGAGATGGACGCCGACGGCTCGCACGCCCCCGAGCAGCTCCCGCGGCTGCTGGCCGCGCTCGAGGACGCCGACCTGGTGCTCGGGAGCAGATGGGTGGCCGGGGGAGAGGTCGTCAACTGGCCGCGCAGCCGCGAGGTGCTCTCGCGTGGCGGCAACCTGTGGACCCGGGTCGCCCTGGGCCTGCCGCTCAAGGACGCCACCGGCGGGTTCCGGGCCTACCGCCGGGAGGTCCTGGACAAGGTGGCGACCCCCGCGGTCGCCTCCCAGGGCTACTGCTTCCAGGTCGACCTGGCCTGGCAGACTTGGCGCGCGGGCTACCGGGTCGTCGAGGTCCCCATCACCTTCGTCGAGCGCGAGCTCGGGACCAGCAAGATGAGCCGGGCGATCGTGCTCGAGGCCCTGTGGCGAGTCACCCTCTGGGGTGTCACGAGCCGACGTTCCCGCCGGCCAGCGGTGCGCTGATGCCACTTCTGCTGCTCGTGGTGTTCCTCGGCGTCCCGGCCGTCGAGATCTACGTCCTCGTCCAGGTCGCCCAGTCCATCGGGGCGCTGCCGACCGTCGCCCTGCTGGTCCTGGACGGCGTCGCGGGGGCAGCGCTGGCCCGAAGCCAAGGACGCAAGGCCTGGTCGGCGCTCACCCAGGCCCTGGCCGAGCACCGGGTGCCCGCCAAGGAGGTCGCGGACGGGGCCCTGGTCGTGCTCGGAGGGGCACTGCTGCTCACGCCCGGCTTCGTGACCGACGTCCTGGGGGTGCTGTGCCTACTGCCGCCGACGCGCGCGGTGCTACGCCGGCTGGTCACCGGGGACGTCGCCAGCCGCCTGCTACCAGGCGTGTCCGTCGGGCGCCGACGCACCGCTGGCGCACCACACCGAGCACCGAGCCGCCCAGGAGGCGTCGCGGGGGGCGAGGTCATCAACGGCGAGGTCACCAACGTCGAGGTCATCGACGTCGATGACGGCAACGTCAAAGAAGGACGGGTGACCCCGGGCGACGGGCGGTCCGACAGGAGGCGGACTGACGGGCGCGTTCGGTCGACAAGCCGGAAAACCGCTCCTAAGTCGTGGATTAGGCGGACTTGGCGCGCTCGCGCTCGGCCTTGTTGTCGGCACGCAACTGCGCCTTCACCTTGCCCTGGTGCTCGCGCAGGACGGCGAGCCGCTCGTTGAGGACCTCTTCGAGCTCGGCTACGGTCCTGCGCTCCAGGAGCATGTCCCAGTGGGTGCGGGCGGGCTTGACGGCCTTGGCCTCCGGCGCCTCTGCGTCGCGACGCAGAGCCGTGGCCCCGCAGACCTTGCACCCCCAGGAGTAGGGGATGTCGGCCTCGGCAGCGAACGGCACGGTCGTCTCGTGGCCGCGGGAGCAGTCGTAGGCGGTCAGGCTCCGGGGGGCGAACTCGGTGTGTCTGTCGCTCTCGTAGCTCACCGAACCGAGGCGACTGCCTCGCAGAACGCGATCGCTCATGGTGGGACCTCCCGGGTCGGACGCAGGTGCTGGAGTGCTGCACCGCTGGAACAAGCCGATGCAGAGGGACAACGAGCGGGGTACTGCAAGGATTCCCCCGCCGCGCGTGCGGCACACCCACATGGGCCGCGAGGCCCGGTCCGGAGGTCCTGGTGTCCCTCCCGTCCCGCCTGCTGCGTCCCCGTTCCGTGGCGGCCGGCCGCGCCGCGCTCGGCCTGTCCATATTGGCCCGCCCCACGCTGGTCCCGTTGCTCGTCGGCGTCGAGACGGCTGCGGCGGCCCAGACGGCCTGGATCGTGCAGATGCCAGGGGCTCGCGAGGTCGCCCTGGGCGTCGGGCTGCTCGCCGGGGGCGGCCGGTCCTGGGTCACCGGCGTGTTCTGTGACACCGTCGACGCGGCCGCGCTGGTCCTGGCCGTCCGCTCCGGCGCTGTGCCGCGCAACGGCGGCTCGGCGATCGTCGCCGTCGCCGGCCTGGCGGCCCTCGGCGGCCTGCTGGGCCTTCGCCGCGCCCGTTGACCTTCCCCGCTGGCGCGGGAGGGCGCCGAATGACCCAAGCCATCATGGGGACCGGACGGCACCGCCCGGCGTCGGGGACACCACTCCCCTGAGCCCAGACTTGGCGCCGATAATCATCATTATGTCAGAACGGCTGGAGCAGACCGGAGCGGACTGCGAACGCCGCCGACCGGCGTACGTCAGGATGAAGGGTGACGGCGGCGGGGCCGAGCCAGCCCTGGCCCGGCCGGCCGCGAGCTCACCCGCCGGTACATGGCTGGCACGCACCGAGGCGGCGCTGGCCGACCTGCGGGAGCAGCAGAAGGACTGTCCGCCGGGCTCGTTGACCGGCTCGGCGGCCGAGCGGGCAGCCATGCAGGCCGGTCTGGTCGTCGAGTCGGCGCGACGGCTCGCCGCCCAACTGGTCGCCGTCGAGGCCGCACTGCGCCGAGCCGACTCCCCCGGGCTGGACCTGGAGGCGGGCGACCTACGAGCGCGCGGTAGCGAGGGTGCGACGGACTCCTCGCTGCAGGCCGTGCAGGACCGGCTCGCCGTGCGCGACCGGCTCCGGACGGCTCCCGCCCAGCTGGTGACGCGGCTGCAAGCCGCCGCCCTGGGGCTCGAGGGGCTCAGCGCACGGGTGGCCGAGCTGGTGGCGCTCGCCGCCGACACCGGAGAGGTGGACCCGAGCTCGAGGGACCTCAGCGACCTGACGACCGAGGTCGAGGGACTGCGGCAGGGGCTCGTGGAGAGCGAGCGGAGCACCCGAGGGGTGCTCGACGGGGAGTGAGCGGCAGGAAGTGAGCGGCGGTGAGCAACAGCCCTGTCCGGGTCGGGTGTCAGCCCACGACGCCCAGGGCGGTCCGGAACGGCGCCGACTGCACCGGGACCTGACTGGACTCCCGCTGGGCCAGCCAGTCCCAGACGTGGGCGAGCGGCATGGGTGGCGCCAGCCACCAGCCCTGGGCGAGGTCGCACCCCAGTGCACGGAGCTGGTCCCAGGTCTCCTGGTGCTCCACGCCCTCCGCGACGACGCTGAGCCCCAGGCTCTGCCCCAGGTCGACGACGGAGCGCACGATCGTCGCTGCCTGGGCGTCGGTGGTCATGCCGCTCACGAAGTGCCGGTCCACCTTGACCTCGTGCACGGGCAGTCGGCTGAGGTAGGACAGCGAGCTGTAGCCCGTCCCGAAGTCGTCGACCGACAGCCGCACCCCGAGGTCGCGGAGCTGATGCAAGACCCTGCTGGTGCTGGCCAGGTCGGAGATGACGCCGCTCTCGGTGATCTCGAGGACCAGCTGCTCCGGCGCGACCTCGTGCAGGGACAGCAGGGACTGGACCTCGCCGACGAGCTGCGGGTCGAGCAGGCTGCGCGCGGACAGGTTCACCGACACGGTCAGTAGCCGGCCGAGGTCGCGCCAACGGGCGGCGGCGGCGATCCCCTCCCCCAGGACGGTGGACGTGATGGGCCGCAGCAGCCCGGCCTTCTCAGCCACCGGGATGAAGTCGTCAGGAGCCATCAGGCCGCGCTCGGGGTGCTGCCAACGCGCGAGCAGCTCGACGCCGACGACACGACCGGTGTCCAGCTCGGCCAGCGGCTGCGCGAACACGAGCAGCTCGTCCCGGGCCAGTCCCTCGCGGAGCTGGGTGGCCAGCAGCAGCCGCGCCGGGTCGTTGCCGTCCAGGTCCCGGGTGTAGACCTGGGCGCCTCGCCCGTCGGCCTTCGCGGCGTACATCGCGACGTCCGAGCACTTGAGGAGCGTGCCGACGTCGCTGCCGTGCAGCGGGGCGAGGGCGATCCCGATGCTGGCCCCGATCTCGAGCCGCACGTCGTCCA
>JAYTHS010000501.1:0-9196 GCA_043732345.1 Frankiales bacterium
GGGTGCTGGACACCCTTGAGCACGATCGGAAGCGATGTCCGCTCCTTGAGCCAGGCGAGGTCCTCCCACGTCAGCGTCGGGTTGTTAAACATCCCGAGGAAGTGCAGGACAGCAGCCCCCTGGTCCTGCTCGGGGGTCTGCGCCAGACCGGCCCGGAACGCCGGGTCGCTGGTGTAGTTGGCGATCCCCTCGGCCCGCAGGAACGGCAGGTAGGCCGTCGACAGGTCGCGGGGCCGCCACCCCAGCTGCCAGGTGTCGAGCGTCACGACCAGGGCGCCGTACGACGCCCGCTCCGCCCGCTCGACTAGCGAGGCAGCTACGTCGGGGTCGTTCGGCCAGTAGAGCTGGAACCACGCGGACGCGTCACCGAGCTCGCCGCGGACGTCCTCGAGCGTGGTGGAGGCGGCCGTGGACAGCACCATCGGGACGCCGAGGGCGGTGCAGGCCCGGGCCACCGCGCGTTCGGCGTCGGCGTGCACGATCGACAGCACGCCGACCGGCGCCAGCATGACCGGTGCCGGCATCGTGGTGCCAAGGACGGTGGTCGACAGGTCCCGCTCGGCAGGGATCCCGCGCAGCATCCGGGGCACGAGCCGCCAGCGGTCGAAGGCCTCACGGTTGGCCCGCATCGTCTCCTCACCCCCGGCGCCGCCGCTGACGTAGCCGACCGCCCCCGGGGTCATGACCTGTTCGGCGGCGGCCTGCAGCTCCCGCCAGCCGAATGGCAGCGTCGGCTGCTCACCGAACAGGCCCTTGAGGTAGACGTCGTTCTGGAAGGCGGCGAAAGACATGGGTGCAGGATGCACGACGTGCGCACCGGACTTGTCCTCGGAGCCGGCGGTCTCGTCGGCCAGGCCTTCCACCTGGGCGCGCTGTCGGCGCTGCAGGAGCTCAGCGGCTTCGACGGCCGCAACTGCGACGTGCTCGTCGGGACCTCCGCCGGCTCCCTGGTCGCTGCGGCCCTGGCCGGGGGGCTCAGTGCTGCGGACCAGGCCGCGGAGGTCCTGGGCGAGCCCGTGTCGGCGCAGGGAGCGGCCCTGCGGGCTGTCGTCCACCCCCAGCGACCCGCGGCGCAGGAGGCGGACGAGCCGTCCCGGCGACCGCTCGCCCCCCTGGCCGTGCTGGCCGCCGCCCGTCACCCGCTGCGGACCCGGCCGGGCGCCGTCGTGTCGAGCCTGCTCCCGGCCGGGAGCAACAGCACCGAGCCGATCTCGCGCGGGGTGCGCCGCCTGCACGGTGAGCGCTGGCCGGACCGCGACGTCCGGATCTGCGCGCTGCGGGCCGCCGATGCCCATCGGGTCGTCTTCGGGACCCCTGGGGCGCCCGAGACCGATCTCGGTACGGCGGTCGCGGCCAGCTGCGCCATCCCCGGCTGGTTCCGGCCGGTGCGGATCGGTGGGCGGCCCTACGTCGACGGCGGTGGCCACTCCCCCACCAACGCCGACGTGCTCGTGCCCGACCACCTGGACCTCGTCGTCGTGCTGTCCCCGATGACGCTGCTGCGGGCGGCGCCCCGGCCCGACCTCCCGCTGCGGCTCACGGTGCGCGGCTACCTCTCGCAGGAGGTGCGGCAGCTGCGCAAGGCCGGCGCCCGCGTGATCGTCGTGCAGCCGACGCAGGCGGACCTGGCGGTGATGGGGAGCAACCCCATGCGCGGCTCAGGGCTGGACGAGGTGGTCCGGACCGCGGCCGCGTCGGTGCGGCGCCGCCTCACCGCCCAGCCGTCGCTCGCCGTCGACCTCACCCAGCGGTGAGCCCCGCTCACAGATGAGACCCGGCGTACGGCGTCAGGCCGGCGTGGGTTCGTGGTCGGTCCGGGAGACGTGCCTGCGGGCGTGCGCGACGGCGTCCGGGAGGCTGTCGAACACGTGGCCCTGGGCCAGGACCGGCGCCAGCGTGCCCACGGCGGCCAGCAGCCGGGTGTGCTCCGGGCTGGCGCCCTTGAGCAGGACCGTGATCCCGCTCTCGGCCAGCTGCTCGACGATCTCGCCGAGCGCGCGGGCACCGCTCGCGTCGAGCATGACCACGCTGCTCAGCCGCAGGATCACCACCCGCACGTCCGTGGTCGCCGTCAGCTGGGCCAGGAACCGGGCGGTGGCGGCGAAGAACAGCGGCCCGTCCAGGCGGTACGTCAAGACGTGAGCAGCCAGCAGGGCGTGCTCGGCGTCGGTGTCCACGCCGTCGCTGGCGAGGGGTTCGGCAGTCGCCTGAGCGGTCTGGGACAGCTTCGCCAGCGTGAGGACCGTCGCGGTCGCCAGGCCCGCCTCCACGGCGGTGATCAGGTCGAACGCCACCGTGCCGACTGCCGTGAGCGTGAACACGGCGATGTCGGTGCGGGTCGAGTGCAGGACGGCGTGGACGTTGTGCCGTTCGACCATCCGGTAGGCGGTGACCAGCAGGACACCCGCGAGGGCAACCAGAGGGATGCGCCCCACCAGTCCGGAGGCGGCGTACACGATGCCCGCCAGGACGAATGCGTGGGTGAGCGCTGCGAGCCGGGTATGCGCGCCGGCGCGGGCGTTGACGGCGGTCCGGGCGATCGCTCCGGTGGCGGGCAGGCCCCCGCACAGGCCCGAGGCGATGTTGGCCAGGCCCTGGCCGAACAGCTCACGGTCGGGGTCGTGCCGGGTCGTGTCGGCCATGCCGTCCGCGACTCGGGCCGACAGCAGGCTCTCGAGCGCGACGAGGAAGGCGACGACGAGGGCGGGCCTGAGCAGACCGCCGGCGTGGCTCAGGTCGGGCAGTGAGGGGACCGGCAGCGACGACGGCAGGGCGCCGATCCTGGCGACCTGCAGGTGCGCGGCCCCCGCGACGACGGTGGCGGCCACCACGGCGAGCAGGCTCGCCGGCAAGGAGCGGTGCAGCCGAGGCAGCAACGCGGTCAGCACGACGGACAGCACGAGCAGCCCCAGCACGGCCCAGTGCGGCTGTCGGGCGAAGGAGGCGACGGCGACCACCGCAGCGCCGGCGGCGTTCTGCATGGCCGGTCGGGGAACGCCGAGCGCAGAGGGGACCTGCTGGGCGGCGATGACGACGGCGATGCCGACGGTGAACCCCTCCACCAGCGACCACGGGACGTAGGCGAGCAGCCGGCCCGCCCTGAGCAGGCTCGCCGCGACGACGACCACGCCGGCGAGCAACGCGACCGGGTAGACGATCGACGGTCCGGACTGCGCGACGAGTGGGACCAGGACGACGGTCATCGCACCCGTCGGGCCGGAGACCTGCAGGTGCGAGCCGCCGAAGACCGCCGCGACGGCCCCGGCGATGACGGCCGTGACCAGACCGGGAGCGGCCCCCACACCGGTCGCGACGCCGAACGCCAGCGCGAGGGGCAGCGCGACGATGCCGACCGTCACGCCGGCGGCCAGGTCGCGGGCCCAAGAGCGCCGCAGGCCGTCGTAGTCCCCTCGCCCGGGTAGGAGCGGTAGGACCCCGACGACAAGCGACCGGACGGCGGCCGCGGTCCGGCGGCGGGTCGCCGCTGCCCTCACTGCGCTGCCCTCACTGCGATGACCGGTCGGCACCGGCCAGCGCCACTGCGTCATCGGCGCCGTCCAGCGCAGCGAGCAGTACCTGTCCCTGCCGCAGGTTGCTGCTGAGCAGCCGGCGGGCGACCGCGAGCAGCTCAGCGGTCTGCGGGTCCCGCAGGGTGCAGAGCACCGTCGTCCTGACCCGGCGGCTGTCGACGAGGTCGGCCCGCCGGAGCAGGGTCACGTGCTGCGACAGGTGGGAGGGCTCCCACCCTGTCTGCTCCGCCAGCTCGCCCATGGTCCGGTCGCCGTCGGCGAGCAGCTCCAGCACCCGGACCCGGGCAGGGTGCGCGAGCGCCTTGAACAGCTCGGCCTGGGCCTCGGTGACGGGTCGTCCCGGAGTGAAGGGCATGACCACATACTTGCTTGCTTTGCCTAACTGTCAAGTAAGCGGGGCAGCGACCCGTCTGGTATCCATCGCTGGGTGAGTGAGCGCCGGTGCGACGACAGGGGCGTGCGGGCATGACGGACTGGGACGTCGTGGTGGTCGGGGCCGGACCAGCCGGGGCAGCCGCTGCGAGGGCAGCCGCACTGTCCGGAGCACGCACGCTGCTCGTCGAGCGCGAGGAGCTGCCGCGCTACAAGCGCTGCGGCGGCGGGCTGATCGGTCCCTCGCAGCGGGCGCTCGCCGACGCGGGGCTGGACGTCGCGGCGCTGTCGCGGGACCACGTCGGGCGGGTCACGTTCACCTCTCGGGGCGGGAAGCGCTTCACCAGGACGGCCCCGGCGTTCCTGCCGATGGTCCTGCGCTCGGAGCTGGACGCGGCCCTGGTTGAGGCGGCCGTTGCGGCCGGGGCGCAGCTGCGGACGGGTGTCACCGTCACGTCGTACGAGCAGGACGGCGACCTCGTGGCCGTGGGCACCCGGTCGGGACCGCTCGCCGCTCGCGCCGTGGTGGCTGCCGATGGCTCGGGCGGTCGCGCGGCAGCCCACGTCGGTGTCGTGTGCGACCAGGTCGACCTCGGGATGGAAGCCGAGCTCCCCACCCCGGCCGGCAGCGACTGGGCCGGCCACGTGCTGCTCGACTGGGGGCCGGTGCCCGGGTCCTACGGTTGGGTCTTCCCCAAAGGCGACACCCTGACGGTGGGTGTCATCGGCGACCGGGCGCAGGGCGCCGCGGTGCGGTCCTACTACCGGGCCTTCGTGGGCTCGCTCGGGCTCGACCTGTCGAACGCGCTGCATGACGGCGGACACCTGACGCGGGTCCGGGCTCCCGGCTCCCCGCTGCAGCGCGGCCGGGTGCTCGTCGCGGGCGACGCCGCGGGGCTGCTGGAGCCGTGGACCCGGGAGGGCATCTCGTTCGCCCTGCGCTCAGGCCGGCTGGCCGGGGAGCTCGCGCTCACCGGCGGCTACTCCCGCGCCGTAGAGGCCGAGCTCGGTGCGGAGGTCATCGCTGGTCGGCGGGCACTCGCGGCCTTCACCCGGCACCCCGGCGCGGTCCACACGGTGATGAGGCTGGTCCCCCCGATGTGGCCGCTGTTCACCCGCCTGGTCTCAGGCCGTACGACGATGCCCGCCCAGCTGCAGCGGCGACCCGTCCGGGCCCTGGTCAGCGCCCTCGGCGGCTGAACGGGCAGGTGATCAGTCCGCAGCAGCGGGTCGACGCGGCCTGCACCGCCCTGGGGCCGCCCTGCCGGAGCTGCTGGCGGGCACCACCGACCCGGCCTGGCGGGTCCGAGAGATGGTCGCCAAGGTGGTCGCCAGGCACCGCGTCGACGAGGCCTTCGACGTGATCGCGGCGCTGCGGGTGGACGCCGTCCCCCGCGTCCGCGCGGCCGCCGAGCGCGCCCTGTCCCGCCTCGCCGCCCCCCCCATCCCGTGATCAACGGAACCGGCAGGGGCCCTCACGGGTCCGCCGTACCCCTGCTGCTTCCGTGGATCACGGGGGCAGGGGTCGGTCGGCGGGGTGGAACTCGGCGCGTACGGCGGGCCCGTGCTCGTCAAGGGTGGGTGCGGGCGGGCGCGACGTCGGGTCGACCCATCCGCTGAGCTTGATGGGGTTGCCCGGCACCGGCAGACCACCGGCGTCGACGACCATGTTGCGGACCCGGGACTGCTCGGAGCCCACGGCCTGCGCGACCGTCGCGATCAGGCCGCACGGGACGCCGGCCGCCTCGAGCACCTCGAGCCAGTGCTCGGCCGGACTGTCCGCCATGGCCCCTTCGAGCAGCTCCTTGAGCGCGCCCCGGGAGACGTGCCGCCGCTCGTTGGTCGCGAACCGGCTGTCGGTGAGCAGCGCCGGCAGCCGCAGGGCCGAGCACAGCGCCCCGAACAGCAGGTCGTTGGCCGCGCAGATGGTGATGTCGTCGGTCCCGGTCCGGAACGTGTCGAACGGCGCGATCGACGCGTGCCCGTTGCCGATGCGCCCCGGATCGATGCCGGTGGCCAGCCACGACAGCGCCGCGCCCTCCAGCAGCGACACCGTCGCGTCGTACATCGCGATGTCGAGGTGGGTGCCGTTCCCGGTGGTGGCGCGCCCGAGCAGGGCAGCGCAGATCCCCCCGAAGGCGTAGAGCCCCGCCGAGAGGTCCGCGACGGGCGAGCCCGGCTTGACCGGTGGCCCGTCCGGCGCGCCCGTGATCGACATCAGCCCGCTCATGGCCTGCACCACCGCGTCGTACGCCGGCCGCTGGGACCACGGGCCGGTGTGGCCGAACCCGCTAATGGAGCAGAAGACCAGCCGGGGGTTGGCCTCGAGCAGCGCCTCGGGGCCCAGGCCGAGGCGCGCCATGACGCCCGGCCGGAAGTTCTCCACCAGCACGTCGGCCCGCCGGGCCAGCGAGCGGACGACCTCCAGGTCCGCGGCGTCTGTGAGGTCCAGCACCACCGACTCCTTCCCGCGGTTCACCCGGGCGAAGTAGAGCGACTCCTCGCCGACGAACGGCCCGTAGGAGCGCGAGTCGTCTCCCGTCAGCGGTCGCTCCACCTTGACCACCCGAGCACCCAGGTCGGCGAGCATCATGGCGGCGAACGGGCCGGACAGGACCCGCGAGAGGTCCACGACCAGCAGGCCGGACAGCGGGCCGGGGTGACGTTCAGGTGTCGACACGCTCACCATCCTGCTCCTGAGTGGGAACGACCCGCCCGGGTGTGGTGTTGTTGAGGACGTGACCGGAACCGTGACCCCAGCCGCTCCTCAGCCCACCCTGACCCACGCCGACCGCTGCGACCGATGTGGCGCGCAAGCTCGGGTCCGGGTCGTCCTCGCGCAGGGCGACCTGCTCTTCTGCGCGCACCACGCCAAGGCCTACGAGGACAAGCTCAAAGTCAGCGCGCTCGACTGGGTCGACGAGACCGCGACCGTCGAGGCCTGACCCCCGCACGTACGACGAGCCGCCCGCCCCAGCGAGGGGATTGGGCGGCTCGTCGCGTTGCCGGGACCCTCAGCGCCCGGAGCACTCGGCACCCGTGACACTCAGCGCCCGGGACCATCAGCGCCCGGGGGGCTGAGCCCACGCCGTCCACCGCCCGTCCCGGTGCTCGACCGCGAGCGGGATGCCGAACGCCGCGGTCAGCAGCGGTCCGGTGAGCACCTCGGCGACGGGGCCCGCAGCCACGACCCGCCCACGGGTCAGCAGCAGGGCGTGGGTGGTCCCCACCGGGATCTCCTCCACGTGGTGGGTGACGAGCACCGACGGCGGTGCGTCCGGGGCAGCAGACAGCCGGGCCAACAGCCGCAGCAGAGCCTCCCTGGCTCCGAGGTCCAGGCCGGCGGCGGGCTCGTCGAGCAGCAGCAGCTCCGGGTCGGTCATGAGGGCCCGGGCCAGCAGGACCCGCTTTCGCTCCCCCTCGGACAGCGAGCCGTACCTTCGGTCGACGAAGGACCGCATCCCGACTCGGCCCAACAGGTCCGTCGCCCGCCGCAGGTCCCCCTCGTCGTAGGACTCCCGCCAGCGGCCGAGGACCCCGTGCGCAGCGGTGACCACCACGTCGACGGCCCGCTCCTGCGGGGGGACCCGGTCGTTGAGCGAGGAGCTCGACAGCCCGACGCGGGTGCGCAGCTCGCCGAGGTCGACCCGGCCGAACCTCTCGCCCAGCAGGTCGACGGTCCCCGACGACGGGTACAGCACCGCTGCCGCCACGGCCAGCAGCGTGGTCTTCCCGGCGCCGTTCGGACCGAGTAGCACCCAGCGCTCACCCTCGCGGACGGTCCAGTCGATCCCGCCGAGCAGGGGGGCGCCCTCGCGCACGACGGTCACGGCGGACATCTGCAGGACGGTCACAGCAGCGACCGTACCGACGGTGCGACAGGATCGGGGGATGGCCTACCGCTGCTTCGACGTGGACATCACCGAGGGAATCGCACACGTGCGGCTGTCCCGTCCGGACGAGCTCAACACGATGGTCCGGGAGTTCTGGTCCGAGCTGCCGGAGATCGTCACCGGCATCAGCAACGAGGGCAGCGCCCGCGTGGTGGTGATCTCCAGCACGGGCCGTCACTTCAGCGCCGGCATGGACCTGTCGGTCTTCACCGACGGCGACCTGCACCCCGACGCCGAGCTCGGCCGGCGCCAAGCCCGGATGCGCTCGAGCGCCAAGGCCCTCCAGTGGTCGTTCACGGCCCTGGAGAAGGCGCGCGTGCCGGTGCTGGCCGCGATCCAGGGTGGCTGCATCGGCGGCGCCGTCGACCTCGTGACGGCATGCGACCTGCGCTACGCCAGCGCCGACGCTTTCTTCACCGTCATGGAGATCAACATCGGCATGACGGCCGATGTCGGCACCCTGCAGCGCCTGGGAACGATCGTGCCCGAGGGCGTCGCCCGCGAGCTGGCCTTCACCGGACGGCGCATGAGCGCCCAGCGGGCCTACCAGGTCGGGCTGGTCCAGGAGGTGTACGCCGACCACGAGGCCCTCCTGGCCGGTGTCCTGGACACGGCCAGGGAGATCGCCGGCAAGTCGCCCCTGGCGGTGTGGGGCACCAAGGTCGCGATGAACTACGCCCGCGACCACGGTGTCGACGACGCGCTGGACCAGATCGCGACCTGGCAGGCCGGCATGTTCCAGCAGCCGGACATGCTCGAGGCCTTCACGGCCAAGGCGGAGAAGCGCGACCCCGTCTTCCCCAACCTGCTGCCCGAGCCGCGCGGGCTGTGACGTGCCCCTCCTGAGGGGCGCCGCCATCCGTGCGGAGGCAAGATGGAGCCAGGCGCCGTCCTTGACCCCCGGGGGCCAGGCGCCCCGGTCGAGAGGCGCCACCCATGGGTCACGAGCAGGACACCGTTGTCGTCACCACGGCCGGTCTGAGCCACACCGACGACCGCAAGCTGCGGGAGCGTCGCTACCTGATCACCCAGCTGGCGAGGATCTCCTGCTTCGTGCTGGCCGTGGTCCTGCCGGTCCCGCTGTGGGCGAAGCTGCTGCTCATCGTCGGCGCATTCACCCTGCCGTGGTTCGGCGTCATGGCCGCCAACGCGGGTCCGGCGTTGCCCCGGCGCGCCGAGCGAACTGCAATCGTCGAGCGGCAGACCGCCGAGCCGCTGCGGATCGCCCTCGAGCCCGGTCGCACGATCGACCAGGAGTGAGCCTAGGCTCACTCCATGGTCATGTACGTCGCCCACGACGGGTCCGGCTCCTGAGCGCGGACCAGGCCCGTCCCACACCGTCTCCCGTCAGCGACCACCGAGCCCAGCTCGCCGGGTTGGACCTGCAGACCGCGACGATGG
>JAYTHS010000502.1:0-2748 GCA_043732345.1 Frankiales bacterium
CGTACGACGTGAGCTCGCTGCGGACCGGGATCATGGCGGGCAGCCCCTGTCCCGTCGAGGTGATGAAGCAGGTCCAGCAGTTCATGCCGGAGGTGACCATCGCCTACGGCATGACCGAGACGTCACCGGTGAGCACGCAGACCCGCGCCGACGACAGCCTCGAGCGCCGGGTGTCGACGGTCGGCCGGGTGCACCCGCACCTGACGGTCAAGGTCGTGGACCCGACGACCGGCGAGGTCGTCGAACGCGGGACGCCCGGAGAGCTCTGCACCGGCGGTTACAGCGTGATGCTCGGCTACTGGGAGGACCCGGAGAAGACGGCGGAGGCACTCGACGCCGAGCGGTTCATGCACACCGGTGACCTCGCCGTGATGGACGCCGACGGCTACCTGTCGATCGTCGGGCGAATCAAGGACCTGGTCATCCGGGGCGGCGAGAACGTCTACCCGCGCGAGGTCGAGGAGTTCCTCTACACGCACCCCGACGTCGTCGACGCACAGGTCGTGGGGGTGCCCGACGTCCGGTACGGCGAGGAGCTGTGCGCCTGGGTGCGGGTGCGGCCGGAGGCAACGCTGACGCCCGACGAGCTGCGGGAGTGGTGCCGCGGCAAGCTCGCCCACTACAAGGTCCCGCGTTACGTGCGCTTCACCGACGAGTTCCCCATGACGGTCACCGGCAAGGTCCAGAAGTTCAAGATGCGCGACACCTCGGTGGCCGAGCTGGGCCTGCAGGACGCGGCGGCGGTCGTCACCGCCTGAGGGCCCCGAGGTGACATGACCGGGTAGTGGTGCGAGGTTGGAAGCCCATCCCCCATCACGAGGAGAACCACCGTGCTCGTCCGCAGACTCCACTCCCTCGGCATCAAGAGCGACCTGCTCGAGGTAGCCGCCCTGGTCTCGATCTTCGGCAGCATCGCCGTGTGGCGCCGCGCCAAGGGCACCGGCGATGCCGCGCACGGCGAGCGCCTGGCCATCTTCATCGGCCTGTGGGCGCCGACGTTCCTCGCCCTCGGCGACCAGCTCGTCACGGTCGAGCACGCCTGATCCTGCGGCGCTTACCGCGCCTCCCCGGCTAAGCGGGGAGGCGCGGGAACGGCCCTGCAGGGGCAGCCGTAGGATCCGTCGCGACGAGGTGCAGGAACCCGGTGCGAGTCCGGGACGGTCCCGCCACTGTGAGGGTTTCCCGGCCCGAGTCAGGAACTGCCCGTCGCACTTCCTGACCGGGGCGTGGAAACCCCAGAGGAGGCACCACCGCATGTCTGTCATCACACGCACCCAGGCCGACGCCCGTCCGGTCCTCGTCCAGGCTCTCGTGGCCGCCCTCACCGGCACCGCCGTGCTGCTAGCCCTTGTCGTTCTCTACGCCGTGTTCCTGGACCAGGGCACGCTGCTCTCGCCGGTCATGGGCAAGGTTGCTGGGACCGTCAACTACCTGCACGAACTGGCCCACGACGGCCGCCACCTGCTCGGTGCTCCCTGCCACTAGTGCTGCTCGCCCTCCGTCGGGGGGTTGTCGCCGGAGCTGTCGGTGGTGTGCTGGCCGGCCTGTTCGGATACCTGCTCGCCGAGCCGGTGATGGACCGCGCCGTGCGACTGGAGTCCGCCCGGCGGCTCGCGGTCGACGACCACAGCGCGGAGGCGTTCAGCCGCCACACCCAGCACGTCGGCTTCGTCGTCGCGACGCTGCTCACCGGGATCGCGCTCGGTGTGCTCTACGCCGTGGTCGCCACCTTGCTCGAACGGGCGCCCGGTGACCCCTGGCGGCGGGCCTGGCAGCTCGGCGGTGCGGCGTTCTTCGCGCTGACGCTGGTGCCGTTCCTGCGCTACCCGTCGAACCCGCCGGGCGTCGGGGACAGCGCGACCATCGACCAGCGCAGCCGGCTCTACCTGGTGTCGCTGCTCGTCGGGCTCGTCGGGGTGTGCACCGCCGCGCTGGTGTCCCGCAGCCTGGCCGACCGGACCACCCCGACCCGGCAGCTCGCCGTCGCCGGAGTCCTGGTGGCGACGGTTGCCCTCACCTTCTTGCTGCCGTCCGACACCGACCCGCTCACCGTCCCAGCGGGGCTGCTGTGGAGCTTCCGGCTGCTGTCGCTCGGCACGCTGCTGCTGCTGTGGGTGGGGCTGTCCGCGACGTACGGCCTGCTGGTGCTGCGAGCAAGACGCACCGCCGGCTGACCGCGGTGTCGCGGACCCGCGACAGGGTCGTTGCGGCACGATGGCGAGGTGAGCCGGCCCGTCCGCGTCGTGTCCCGGGTCCGGGCTGCCGCCGCTGCCGACGGCGCGGACCGCAGTGGCCTGGCAGCCCTGCTGTCGCTGCACGCACTGCAGGCCGCAGGGGACGCGCTGATCGCGGTCGCGCTGGCCGGCACGGTCTTCTTCGACGTACCGCTCGGGCAGGCCCGCGGCCGCGTTGCGCTGTACCTGCTGCTGACGCTGCTGCCCTTCGCACTGCTGGTCCCGGTGGCTGGCCCGCTGCTCGACCGGTTCCGGCACGGTCGGCGAACCGTGCTGTCGGTGACCACCGGCACGCGCGGCCTGCTGGCCTGGTCCATGGCCGGCAGCTTGGCGTCGCTGTCGCTTTACCCGCAGGCGCTCGCGGTCCTGGTGCTCACCCGGGCGTACGGCGTGGCCCGCAGCGCTGCCGTTGTCCGGGTCTGCCCGCCGGCCCTGGGGCTCGTCGCCGCCGGAGCGCGGCTGAACATCGCCGCGACAGCGGGTTCGGGGGTCGCGGCAGCCGTCGGTGTCGGCC
>JAYTHS010000503.1:0-9148 GCA_043732345.1 Frankiales bacterium
GTGAAGCTCCCGGACCAGGGTCGGCAGGGCATCGTCGCCGTCCGAGGTGGGTCCGCCGGGATCCCAGCCGCCCCGGCTGCGGCAGATCAGCTGCCTGACACCGCTGGTGATGACGTTGTAGAGCGCTTGGTCCTGCGGCTGACCGTCGAGCATTCCATCGGGTCTGTCGAGGAAGCGGTCGATCCGGGTGAGCGTCTGGCAGACCGCTTGCGCACCATCCAGGGTGATGGATCCCGCTCGGAGCGCACCGCTTACCTGGGAGAACGGACTGAGCCGGCGGGCCAGCGTGAGGTGCTGACGAGCAACGTCGGCGGGCAGGCGCTCGGCCCAGGCATGCGCCGACGGCGCGCCCTCAAGGGTGTGGAGCCGGCGGTCATCGATGTCGGCGAGCTGGGCGAGCGACAGGACGGTCAGGTCGTGGAGAGCGACCTGCGTGGCGCGAGCCCGGTCGAGGGCGACCTGACCGAGCAGCGCTGCGCTGGCTTCGACCTTCAGCGACGCCACTGCCGCAGTGAGCAGGGCGACCGGGTCAGGCGCTTCGGGGTCACGGTGTCTCGTGACCGAAGGCTGGTCAGGTGTGTCCGAGCCGGACGCGAGTGCTCGCTCCCGAGCCAGCAGCTCAGCCTCCCGCCACAGCAGCCCGTCGTTCCGCTCGTCAAGGAGGCAGGCCCGCTCGGCCAGTCGTTTCTGCTCGAGCCACAGCTCCCACTCGTCGGGGACGGGAAGGGCGAACGGTCCGGGGTGCCGATCCAGCTCTCTCACGATGCCACTTCGCCTCTTGCTGCTGTGTTCTATTGTGGCACACAATGTTCCTTGGAACAAGCGCTCATCGCCGCCAGAACCGTTGTCTCACAACAGTTCTGGCGAGCTCAATTGCCGACCTGCCTGCAAGGGTCGGCGTGAGAATTGCCCCCTGGTGTCAGGCCCTCAGCGTGCCGCCGAAGGCGTGACGGGGTGCCGCTCGTGCGGTCGCCAGTTGTCCACAGGTGCTGCATCGGGCGACCTTGATCGCTCACGTTCGGCCATGAGGCGTGGAGCACGCCCGACGGGGCTTGCAGCCGCCTTGTTTGTCGCAGGCTGCACAGGAAGAGAGCCACTGTGCTTCCGCCCGTCTCCCAGAGTGCCTCGCCTATGTCCGCCCCACGCCCGGTCGCCTCGGCGACGTCGGCCGCGCCTGACCTACCGGCCCAGGCGCGAGCCAAGAGTGCCGCCGGCGCCGCAGCCTTCGTCCGCGTCTACGACGAGCGACTGAACCTGTCGTTCCCCACCAGCGACGGTGCGCGGCCACCGCTGACGTTGCTGGGATCGCGCGTGCAGGTAGGGGCGCACGCCACTCGCTGGACCTGGACCTTGGGGGACCGCGCCGTGCAGGTAGCGGGCCCGTCCACCGCTACCTGCAGCCGGCCGCAGTCGGCGTGAGGTTCGCATCACGTGGTCCGGCACCTACATCGTGGACAATTGTCCGGTGCGCACCGTCGACGGGACCGCTGTCACCACCGGCCCTATGACGCGCCTGCGGGTGCTCGAGTCCCACGCCGAGCGGGTCTCTCCGTGACAACCGGGGTCTTGGACGACCACCTCGACGCCTGGCAACGCGAGCAGGAGTCGCCCTGGGGTCGCCTGCGCTACAGCGTCGTCCGGCACACGCTTGACCGCACCATCAGGGACCGCTTGGGCCTGCGGGTCCTGGACCTCGGTGGCGGGGACGCCGCCGACAGCGCCCGGCTTGCTGTGGACCACGACGTCACGGTCCACGACTTTTCCGCGCCTCTGCTGGCGCGTGCCCAGCAGCGCGATCCTCGCCTGACGACGGTGCTCGGCGACCTCGATGAGGCGCAGGGGGAGTGGGACCTGGTGCTGTGCCACAACGTCGTGCAGTACCGCACCGACGTCAGCGCTACCGTCCGCGCCGTCGCCGACCTCGTCGCCCCCGGTGGCCATCTCTCCTTGATCGCACCCAACCCGGCGGGCGAGGTCATCGCCGCCCTGGTCCGCGAGCAAGACCCGGCACGGGCACGTGCGCTGCTCGACGCGCCGACCCAGAGGACGGTGACCTTCCAGCACGACGTACGACGGGTCGAGGCCGACCACGTCGAGACGCAACTGCGAGACCGAGGGCTGACGACGACGGCACGCTACGGCATCCGGTGCGCCAACGACCTCCTCCCCGACGACGCGCGCAAGCGCGACCCAGCCTTCTGGGCCGAGCTCGAGCAGCTCGAGATCGACCTGTGCGACCGGGAGCCGTGGGTGCGGACCGGCCGCTTCTGGCAGCTGGTCAGCTCCCGGCCTCACAGCACGGAGCGGTAGACCTCCATCGTCTGTGCGGCGATGGCGTCCCAGCCGAAGGACGCGACGGCTCGCTCGCGACCGGCCCGCCCCAGGGCCGTTGCCCGCGCGGGGTCCTCGAGGAGGGACACGACGGACTCGGACAGCGCGTCCTCGAAGGCGTCGTCGAGGTCGACCAGCAGCCCCGTCGATCCGTCCGCCACGACCTCGGGGATACCACCGGTCCGGGATGCGACGACGGCCGTCTCGCACGCCATCGCCTCCAGGTTGACGATGCCCAGCGGCTCGTAGACCGAGGGGCAGACGAAGACGGTCGCGTGCGAGAGCAGCTGCACCAGCTCGGGGCGAGGCAGCATGTCCTTCACCCACACGACCCCGGGCCGCGCCGACTGCAGCTCGCCGATGAGGGCCGCGACGGAGGCTGCGATCTCCGGAGTGTCAGGCGATCCCGCGCACAGGACGAGCTGCCCGGGCCAGGAGTGCGCAGCCCGCAGCAGGTGCTCCACGCCCTTCTGCCGAGTGATGCGCCCGACGAACAGCGCGTACGGGACCGACGGGTCGACCCCGATCCGCTCGAGCACGTCGATCCCCTGCACGGGGGCGTACTCCGCGGTGTCGATGCCGTTGTAGACCACCCGCACCCGCCCGGGGTCCAGGCCGGGGTAGGCGCTCAGCACGTCGTCCCGCATGCCGTTCGAGACGGCGATGACCGCATCGGCGCCGCGGATCGCGGTCTCCTCCGCCCACGACGACAGCCGGTAGCCGCCACCGAGCTGCTCGGCCTTCCACGGTCGGTGCGGCTCGAGGGAGTGGGTCGTCACGACGTGCGGTACGCCGTGGAGCAGGCCGCCGAGGTGACCACCGAGCTCGGCGTACCAGGTGTGGGAGTGCAGGACGTCGCAGCCACCGACAGCGGCGGCCATCCGCAGGTCGACCGACAGCGCCCGCAGCGCCCCGTTGGCCTCGGCCAGGCCGGTGTCCGGTGCGTGCACGGTCGCCCCAACCCCGCCGAACGCGTGCACGTCCACGTCGGCGAGGCGCCGCAGCTCGCGGACGAGGTACTCCACGTGGACCCCCGCCCCGCCGTACACCTCGGGGGGCCACTCGCGAGTCAGCATGCCGATGCGCATGGTTCGCACGCTAGTGGGAGAGGATCAAGCCATGGCAGAACCGCGGGTACTCGGCATCGTCCTTGCAGGAGGTGAGGGCAAGCGACTGTCGCCCCTCACCGCTGACCGGGCCAAGCCGGCGGTGCCGTTCGGGGGGATCTACCGGCTGGTGGACTTCGTGCTGTCCAACCTGGTCAACGCCGGCTACCTGCGCATCGTGGTCCTGACGCAGTACAAGTCGCACAGCCTGGACCGGCACATCACGACGACCTGGCGGATGTCCACGCTGCTGGGCAACTACGTCACACCGGTGCCTGCGCAGCAGCGCCTCGGGCCGCAGTGGTTCGCCGGGAGCGCCGACGCCATCCACCAGAGCCTCAACCTGGTGTACGACGACCAGCCCGACCACATCGTGGTCTTCGGGGCCGATCACGTGTACCGGATGGACCCCCGGCAGATGGTGGAGCAGCACATCGCCAGCGGCGCCGGCGTGACCGTCGCGGGCATCCGGGTGCCGCGCTCGGAGGCAAAGGGCTTCGGCGTGATCCAGACCGCCGAGGACGGCCGGCACATCTCGGCGTTCCTGGAGAAGCCCGCCGACCCGCCGGGCCTGCCCGACGACCCCGAGGTGGTCTACGCCTCCATGGGCAACTACGTCTTCTCGACCGCCGCGCTGCTGGAGGCCGTCAAGCTCGACGCGGGTGATGAGGGCTCGGTCCACGACATGGGCGGCAACATCATCCCGATGATGGTCGCGACCGGCGACGCCGAGGTCTACGACTTCGACGCGAACGTCGTGCCCGGGTCGACCGAGCGCGACCGGGGCTACTGGCGCGACGTGGGGACGATCGACTCCTACTTCGACGCGCACATGGACCTGGTGTCGGTGCACCCGGTCTTCAACCTCTACAACCGCAGCTGGCCCATCCTCACCAGCGCCCCCTCGCTGCCGCCCGCGAAGTTCGTCTTCGACGAGCCCGGGCGGATTGGTACGGCGACCAACTCGCTGATCAGCCAGGGCGTCATCGTGTCCGGTGGCCGCGTCGACCGCTCGATCCTGTCTCCGGGGGTGCGGGTGCACAGCCGCTCGGAGGTGCAGAACAGCGTCCTGATGCACGGCGTCGACATCGGCAGGGGAGCGACCGTCCGGCGCGCGATCCTCGACAAGAACGTCGTCGTCTGGCCGGGCGCGAGCGTCGGGGTCGACCTCGAGCACGACCGGGCACGCGGCTTCACCATCACCGAGGGCGGAATCGTCGTCATCGGCAAGGGCGGTCAGGTCGTCGACTAGGTCGGCAAGGGCGGTCGGGTCGTCGACGAGGTCGGCAAGGGCGGTCAGGTCGTCGACGAGGTCGACGAGGGCGGTCAGGTCGTCGACGAGGTCGACTGGGAAGGCGATGCCGACCCGGTACGCGGGGGCAACGGGGCAGACGGGGCCGGGTCGTCCGCGCGCTCGCGGGCGAGCCGCCGAGCGAGCTCCTGGGCCTGCAGCACGGCCTGCGCGAGCTGGTCGGCCGGGACGGGCCCGCTGAGCAGGTAGCCCTGGACCAGGGGGCAGCGACGCTCGGTGAGCCAGGCCAGCTGATGGGGGGTTTCGACGCCCTCGGCCACGACCTGCAGGCCCATCGACAGGGCCAGGTCGACCATCCCGTGGACCAGGCGGCGCCCAGCGACGGTCCCGAGGGCTGCGGTGAAGGTCGTGTCGATCTTGATGCCGGAGACCGGGAAGCGCAGCAGGTAGGACAGGGCCGAGAAGCCGGTGCCGAAGTCGTCCAGGCTGACGCCCACACCGGCGTCGCGCAGCTGGGAGACGGCCAGCTCGTGCCCGCGACCGGTCACGCTCCTGAGGGTCTCCGTCACCTCGACCACGAGTGCCGACGGGGGCAGGCCCTGCGTGCGGCAGTGCGTGAGCAGGGTCGGGACGAGGGCGTCGTCGTCCAGGTGGTCGACCGAGACGTTGACCGCGACCGTCAGCGCCGGGAAGGGGCCCTGCCGCCACTGGGCGGCGGCGTGGACGGCCTGGGTCGCGACCTGCCGGTCTACGAGCCGGACCCGCCCGGTCCGTTCGGCGAGCGGCAGGAAGTCGGCGGGCTGGAGCAGCTCGCCCGTGCGGGGGTGCCGCAGTCGCGCGAGAGCCTCGACCGAGACGACGCACCCGGAGCGGGTGTCCAGCACGGGCTGGTAGTGGACGACGACCGCGCCGTTCTCGAGGGCCTCGTCGAGCTCGTCCAGGGTCAGGCCAGGACCCTCCCCGTGCGCCGCGGGGACCTGGATGGCAGGTCCGTGCTCCCTGTCCCGGGTCCAGGCGATGTCGGCCGCGTGGACGAGCCGGTCCCGCCCTGCTTGCTTGGCCTCGTACATCGCCCGGTCGGCCGCCTCCAGCGTCTCCTCCGGAGAGGCTTTCTCCCGGTGTGTGGCCAGGCCCGCGCTGAAGGTCATGCCCTTCCTGGCCCAGGTGTGCCGCAGCTCCTCGACGGCCATGGCGCCGGCGTTGCGGCCGTCGACGGGGAACACCACGGCAAACTCCTCCCCGCCGTACCTCGCGACGCAGCCCGCCGTGGGGCAGTGCCGGAGCAGCAGCTGGGCGAAGGCCTGCAGGGTCCGGTCCCCGTGCCGGTGCCCGAGGGTGTCGTTGACGCGCTTGAAGTGGTCCAGGTCGAGCAGCAGTACGCAGCCACCGGCGGGGAGGTTCTGCAGCTGCTGCACCAGGGTGCGCCGGTTCGTCAGGCCGGTCAGCGGGTCGGTCACGGACAGGTCTCGAAGGTTGGTCGTCTCCAGCCGGCGGCGCAGTGCCTGCGCCCCGTGGTCGAGGAAGGCCCGCCAGTCGCCGGCAAACGGAGGCGGCTCGGTCCTGGGTCGGTGCCACCACAGCACCAGGACGCCGATGTCCAGCAGCGGGACGTACAGCACGCTCGCCATCCCGAACCTGCGGCGCAAGGCCTGCCGCGGCGCGTCGGCGCTGAGTCCGTCGGGCACGAAGAGGTCCTCGCGGGCCGCCAGGCAGGCAGCCAGGTCGGGGGCCTGCGTCGCGTAGTCGAACGACAGGGTCCCGCGGTCCGCCGACCCCGGCGACTGGTTCGCGTTCGACCACACCGAGCTGCCGAGCTGCTCCGACAGGTAGAGGTGGACCCCGTCGGCGTACCGCAGCTCCCGGGCGGCCTCGGCAACGACGTCCGCTGCCTGGGCCGTGGTCGTCGTCCGGGATAGCCGGTAACTCGCCTCGAGCAACGCCTCCAGAGTGCGGGTCGGAGCCGATGCTGTCGTCAGCACGCACTCAACGGTCACGCCCGCGTCATCGACACGTGCCGGTCCCGAGTTTATGGTCAGATGGCATTATGGGGGCTCTTGGCCTGGCCGCCGGTCGGCCGATCGGCTCCCCGGGCGGAACGCGGGACAGGACCACCCCCCCTAGGTTGAGAGCGTGCCCCCGCTCCCGGTTCTGCTGCCCGTCCTGGTGTCTGCCGCTCTGCTGGCCGGGTGCGGAGTGAGCTCTGCCACGCCGGCTGCGAGGACCGGCATCACGGGGGTGCGGACGGTCACCGGCCTGTCGCACGACCACGTGCGGGGGGACGTGTCCTACCCGCAGAGCCCGCCCGTCGGCGGCAAGCACAACCCGGCCTGGCTTGCCTGCGGCGTCTACACCTCCGAGCTGCCGAAGGTGAACGCCGTCCACTCGATGGAGCACGGTGGCGTCTGGCTGACCTACTTGCCCAGTCTGCAGGCCGCCCAGGTGGCCCAGCTCGCGGACCTCGCCCGCACCAACGTCGAGTTCGTGCTCGTCTCGCCGTACGCCGGGCAGCCCACCCCGGTGGTCGCGTCGACGTGGGGTGCCCAGCTGCAGGTCGACACGGCGGAGGACCCGCGGCTGCTGGCCTTCATCCGGGTCTACGCCGGCGGCGACCAAGGCGGCGAGAAGGGGGCCGGCTGCCGGACCACCGGGCTGCCGCTGGCCAAGGTGCTGGAGTTCGACAAGCAGCGTTAGGCGGGCTGTCGTCGCGCCCGCACGTGGCGACCGGACGCGACGCGCCCGTTAGCGGTCTGCACTGGCCGAGCCCGGCGTCGTCCGGGCTGGGTCCCCCACTTTGATCTTGCTGGGCCGCACACCGTTGCCCAGAAGATCAAAGTGGGTGGCGCTGGAGCGTGTCGGTGGCTGAGCACACACACACTCGGCAGCCGATGCCCCCGGAGCATGATCAAAGTGGGGTGGGCGGTGGCTGGTGGGTGGTCCCGAGGGTGCACGATGGGCCGGGCAGCCCCGGCAGTGCGGCCGAGCCGGAGGGTTACCTGCTGGGCGACCGCAGGCGGGTTGTCAGGGAGTCGGCGTCGAGGTGGGCGGGCTCGGTCGCGGTGATCCAGTCCTCGAGCAGGACTGCCAGCCGGGACGCCTCGGTGAGGTGCGGGAAGTGCCCGGACTGGGTGAAGATCTCGAACCGGGCGTGCGGCAGGGCAGCGGCGACCTGCTGCCCGTGTGTGAGCGGGATGATGGCGTCCTTGGCGCCCCACACGACCAGCAGGGGCAGGTCGACCGCGAGGTAGAGCCGGTCGCGGCCATCCACCCGTTGGCCGCGCACGTCGATGACCGAGCGCGCGGTGTGGATGAACGCCTGGCGGGTTGCGGGGTCGCCGAGCGAGCCGAAGCCGACGAGGGCCTCACGCACCCCTTCGGGGAGGCCAATCCGCGCCCTGCCGAGCAGGCTGTCGACCATGCCGGCCGCGGCACGGACCCAGGACCCGGCGACGAGTGGCAGCACCAGCTCGGCTCCGGGCAGCGTGGCGGCCCGCAGGAAGGGGCTGACCTCCGGCCCCAGCCCACCGGCGCCGACCAGGGCGAGCCGCTCGATCCGCTCAGGGAACTGGTAGGCGAACTGCATGGCGATGCCGCCGCCGAGGCTGTGGCCCACCAGGGTCACGCGATCGTGGCCCAGGCTGGCCAGCAGGTCGCGCACCCCGCAGGCGTGGGCCCCCAGGGAGTAGTCGCCTCGGGGCTTGGCCGACAGGCCGTGGCCCAGCAGGTCGGGGGCGATGACCCGGTGCCGCTCGCCGAGCAGCGACATCACGCCCTCCCACTGAGCCGCCCGGGAGGCCATGCCGTGCAGCAGGACCACCACGGGTCCCGCCGTACCGGCCTGGGCCCAGCGCACCAGGTTGCCGTGCACAGTCTGCTCACCGATCGACACGTCTGCCATGAGCTCCAGGCTGTTACCGGCGGTAACAGAAGTCAACGTGAGGCTTGACACCGCTGCCACGGGGATTCACCGTTACCGTCGGTAACCCCGACTGATCGCACCCTGCTGAGGAGCGCCCGTGCCCGGCTTCACCTTTGAGCTCACCGAGGACCAGAAGACCCTCCAGCAGTGGCTGCACGAGTTCGCCACCGACGTGATCCGGCCGGTCGCGGCCGAGTGGGACGAGCGCGAGGAGACCCCCTGGCCGGTCATCCAGGAGGCCGCGAAGGCCGGCATCTACAGCCCGGACTTCTTCTCCAGCGCCTGGGGTGACGAGAGCGGCATCAGCCTGCCGATCGCGATGGAGGAGCTGTTCTGGGGCGACGCCGGCATCGGGCTGTCGATCGTCGGGACGACGCTGGGCGTCGCGGGGATCCTGTCCAACGGCACGATGGACCAGATCGGCGAGTGGGTCCCACAGTGCTTTGGCACCGAGACCGACGTCAAGCTCGCCGCGCTCGCCGTGTCCGAGCCTGGCGCCGGCTCCGACGTCTCGAGCATGAAGACCACGGCGTTGTACGACGA
>JAYTHS010000504.1:0-2735 GCA_043732345.1 Frankiales bacterium
GCGGCTGGGCATCTCGGTGGAGTTCAGCCACCACGAGGTCGCCCCGGGGCAGCAGGAGATCGACCTGCGCTACGCCGACGCGCTGTCGACGGCCGACAATATCCTGACCACGCGGCACGTCATCAAGGAGGTCGCACTGTCGCAGGGGGTCTACGCGACCTTCATGCCCAAGCCGTTCAGCGACCAGCCCGGCAGCGGCATGCACACCCACCTGTCGCTGTTCGAGGGTGACCAGAACGCCTTCTACGACGGCAACGACCCGCTGCACCTGAGCAAGGTCGCCCGCCATTTCATCGCCGGGCTGCTCCACCACGCAGCCGAGATCACCGCCGTGACCAACCAGTGGGTCAACTCCTACAAGCGGCTGATCTCCGGCGGCGAGGCCCCGCCGTACGTCTGCTGGGGGAGCAACAACCGCAGCGCGATGGTCCGGGTGCCGATGTACAAGCCGACCAAGGGCAACAGCACCCGCATCGAGGTGCGCAGCCCGGACAGCGCGACCAACCCCTACCTGTGCTTCGCGCTGCTGCTGGCGGCCGGGCTAAAGGGCGTGGAGCAGGAGTACGACCTGCCACCGGGCGCCGAGGATGACGTCTGGATGCTGTCGGACGGCGAGCGCCGGGCCATGGGGATCACCCCGCTGCCGGGGTCGCTATCGGAGGCCATCGAGGTGATGGAGCGCAGCGAGCTCGTCGCCGAGACCCTCGGCGGGCACGTCTTCGACTTTTTCCTGCGCAACAAGCGCGAGGAGTGGAGCGCCTACCGCCAGGAGGTCACGGCCTTCGAGCTCAGCCGCTACCTCCCTGTCCTGTGACGATGCGCGCGCTGGTCATCACGCACACCGAGTCCGAGGACCCGGGCACCCTCGCGACCTGGCTGCCCGCAGCGGGTCTGGAGCTCGACGTCGTAGAGCCCTGGCGCGGTGACGCTCTGCCCGACCGGGTCACCGACCACGCGGCGCTGGTCGTCATGGGCGGCCCGCAGCAGGCGTGGGACGACGGCTCGGCGCCGTGGCTCGCCGACGTCAAGCGGCTGCTCCGGCAGGCTGTCGAGGACGGGCTGCCGGTCTTCGGGATCTGCCTCGGGGCCCAGCTGCTGGCCGAGGCCACCGGCGGGCGGGTCGCGCCCTGCGAGGAGGGCCCCGAGCTCGGCGCCCGCCTCGTCGGGATGCGTGACGTCGCCGCGGGAGACCCGGTCTTCTGGGACCTGCCGATGTCGCCCGTCGTCGTGCAGTGGCACTGGGACCAGGTCGTCGACCTGCCCCCGGGCGCTGTCCTGCTGGCCAGCAGCCCCCGCTGCGTGCACCAGGCTTTCCGGGTGGGGGAGTGCGCCTGGGGTATCCAGTTCCATGTCGAGACGCCGCCCGCCATGGTGGAGCGCTGGGTCCGCGCCGACACCGACGGGGTCGTGGAGGCCGGGCTCGACCCGGAGACCGTCCTGGCCCGCACGGTCGCCGAGCTCGGGGAGGTCGAGGACGTCTGGCGCACGGTGCTCGAGCGGTTCGCCGCCCTCGCCCTGGCCCGCGCCCGCTGATGACGCCGTCCCTGGCGGCGCACGGCGGGGTGCGGTTGCCGTGACGGACCGGCCCGGCCACCCGGAGCGGCTCGGCAGCGGGGCCGGGCGGCTCGTCCGGCTCGGTTTCGCCGACGTCGCGGCGACGCAGCTCGCCCTCGAGAGGGCTGGGTTCTGGGCCGACGGCACAGTCGCAGACGTCGACGCGGATGCCGTCCTGACCGCCCTGGCGCAGACCGCCGATCCTGACCTCGCGGCGACAACCCTCGTCCGGCTGCTGGAGGCCGATCCGCAGCGCACCGAGCTGCTGTCGCTGCTCCGCCAGCGCGACGGGCTGCGACGGCGACTGCTCGGGGTGCTCGGTGCCAGCACCGCGCTCGGCGACCACCTGGTGGCCCACCCGGGCGACTGGCGGGAGCTGCTCGACGACGACGTCGTGCTGTCCCGGCCCAGCGCCATCGGCCTGCAGGAGCTGCTGCTGCGGACCGTCGGAGTGCCTGTGGGTCAGGCACTCCCGTGGGGCTCAGGTGGCGCGCGGGCGGCCGGGACCGGACCGGCTGTCGTCGGGGCGCTGAGGTCGGCCTACCGCCGGTGCCTGGTCGCGCTGGCCGCCCGAGACCTGTCCGGCGATATCGCGGTCGAGGACGTCGCGGGCGAGCTCGCCGACCTCGCCGGGGCAACCCTGTCGGCGGGGCTCGCGGTCGCTCTCGCAGGCCTGCCCGAGAACGCCGCCCCCTGCCGGCTCGCCGTCGTCGGGATGGGCAAGTGCGGGGGACGCGAGCTCAACTACATTAGCGACGTCGACGTCGTCTTGGTTGCCGAGGCCCACGAGGGCGCGGACGAGGCGGCTGCGCTGCAGACCGCGACCCAACTGGCCATCACGATGATGCGGGTCTGCGCCGAGGTCGCCTGGCCGGTCGACGCGGCCCTACGGCCCGAAGGCAAGGCCGGTCCCCTCGTGCGGACCCTCGCGAGCCACGAGGCCTACTACCGCAGGTGGGCCAAGACCTGGGAGTTCCAGGCGCTGCTCAAGGCCCGCCCCGTCGCCGGGGACCTCGCCCTCGGGGCCGCGTATGTCGCGGCCCTTGCCCCGCTGGTCTGGTCGGCCGGCGCCCGCCCGGGCTTCGTGGAGGACGTCCAGGCGATGCGGCGCCGCGTCGAGTCGACGCTCAGCGGCGACACCGCGTCGCGGGAGGTCAAGCTCGGCCCGGGTGGCCTGCGGG